>NZ_BAABIC010000010.1:0-244621 GCF_039542425.1 Pseudonocardia yuanmonensis | reverse complement strand
CCGCCGACGCCGCGGCCGCAGCCCCTTCGACGAGCGCGGCGGCCGCGGCGGCGGACGGACCGACCTGGGGGCGCGGCTCCGGCTCCCTCTCCCGCGGCGGCGGCAGCAGGTCGGGCCCGGGCTCCGCGCGGGGCGGGAGCGTCGGGGTGCCGGTGCCGCCCCCGCTGCCGGCGGAGAAGTCGAACCCGCCGGTGGCCTTGTAGGTGTTGCCCTGCCTGGGCTTCTCCTCGCCGGCCGGGGTCTCGAGCTCCTCGGGCTCGCGCAGGCTGATCCGGCGCCTGCGGCTGACCGTGATACCGGCGACCAGGGCGATCAGCACGACCACCGCGATCACGACCACGAGGATCCAGAGGGTCTGCGTCGTCACGCCCCCAGCCTGTCACGCCCCGCCGCGCCGCACCGGCCGCGGGCCCGGGTCCGCGCGACGAGCGCGGGCGGCGCCGCGCTACGAGGCCGGCCGCAGCCGCTGCGAGATGACGGTCGTGATGCCGTCCCCCCGCATCGAGACGCCGTAGAGCGCGTCCGCGACCTCCATCGTCGGCTTCTGGTGCGTGATGACGATGAGCTGCGAGGTGGCCCGCAGCTCCTCCATCAGCGAGATGAGCCGGCGGAGGTTGGCGTCGTCGAGGGCGGCCTCGATCTCGTCCAGCACGTAGAAGGGCGAGGGGCGGGCCCGGAAGATCGCGACCAGCAGCGCCATCGCGGTGAGTGAGCGCTCCCCGCCGGAGAGCAGCGACAGCCGCTTGACCTTCTTGCCCGGCGGGCGCGCCTCGACCTCGATGCCGGTGGTCAGCATGTCCGACGGGTCGGTGAGCACCAGCCGGCCGTCGCCGCCCGGGAAGAGCGTGGCGAAGACGGTCTCGAACTCCCGCGCCACGTCCTCGTACGCCTGCGTGAAGACCTCGAGGATCTTGTCGTCCACCTCGCGGACCACCGTGAGCAGGTCGCGGCGGGTGTTCTTGAGGTCCTCGAGCTGCGTCGAGAGGAAGGTGTAGCGCTCCTCGAGCGCCGCGAACTCCTCCAGCGCGAGCGGGTTGACCTTGCCGAGCAGCGCGAGGTCCTTCTCGGCGCGCCTGGCCCGGCGCTCCTGGGTGGCGCGGTCGTAGGGCATCGAGGGCGGGGCGACCACGTCCTCGCCCCGCTCCTTGGCCGCCTCGTACTCCGCGACCTCGACGGGCGACGGCGGCACCCCGACCGCGGGGCCGTACTCGGCGACCAGGTCGTCGACGGCGATCCCGTGGTCGGCCAGCGCCTTCTCGGTGAGCTGCTCGAGCCGCAGCCGGGACTGCGCACGGGCGACCTCGTCCCGGTGCACGGCGTCGACGAGCTTGTCGAGCAGCGCGGACAGCCGACCGGTGGTGGCCCGGGCCTCCGTCAGCGCGGCCTCCCGCTCGGCCCTCGCGCCGGCGACCTCGTCCCGCTCGGCGGCCGCGGAGGCCAGCGAGACCTCGATCCGCTCCAATGCGCGGGCACCGGCCCCGACCACCAGGTCGGCGACGGCGGCGCTGCGCTCCCGCTCGCGCCGCGAGGCCTCGGCGCGGGCCCGGGCCTGCCGCTCGGACGAGGCCTGGCGGCGCAGCGAGTCCGCCCTACCGGCGATCGCGCGGGCCCGTTCCTCGGCCGTGCGCAGCGCGAGCCGGCACTCCACCTCCTCGGACCGGGCCTCGGCCAGCTTCTCCGCGGCGGTGTCGCGGACCTCGGTGTCCGGCTCGTCGTCGACCGGCTCGCCCTCGGCGACCGACAGCTGCTGCTCCGCGGCCTCCAGGGCCAGCAGCGACTCCGACCGCCGGGCCTCCACCTCGTCCCGTCGCTGACGCAGCCGCTGCGCCTCCTGCTCGGCGGACCGCACGACCTGCTCCAGCCGCCCGAGCTGGCTGCCCGCGGCCGCCCGGCGCTGCTCCGCGGCCCGACGCTCGGCGACGGCCGCCTCCAGGTCGCCGGCGCGGGCGGCCTCCTCGGCCCGCGCGCCGTCCAGCACCGGGCGCAGCCGGGCCAGCTCCTGCTCGTTCTGCTCGCGCGCGGCCACGGCCTCGTCGACGGCGGCCTGCACCTCGAGCGCGCTCGACCCGCCGCCGGAACCGCCCCGTGCCCGGGCGGACTCCACGACGTCTCCCTCGGCGGTGACGGCGACCAGTCCGGCGTCGGCCTCGACGACGGCGCGGGCCTCCTCCAGCGAGCCGACCAGCACCACGCCCCGGAGCAGCCACGCCACCGCGCCCGCCAGCTCGGCCGGGGCCCGCACCGCCTCCTGCGCCCAACGGCCCGCGGGAGGGGCTCCCGCCGGCGCCGCGACCTCGGGTCCGCCGCCGACCAGCAGCGTCGCGGCGCCCTCGGACCCCGCGCGCAGGGCCTGCAGCGCCGACACCGCGGCCTCGTGGTCCGCGACCGCGACGCCCTCCGCCAGCTCCCCCAGCACGGCGGCGACCGCCGCCCGCGCGGCCGGCTCCACCTCCAGCAGCTCGGCCACGGCTCCGACGACGCCGGGATGCGGGCCGGCCAGCAGCGCTCCCGAGCCGTCCCGGCGGGCCAGCCCGACCGACAGCGCGTCCACCCGCGCCCGCCAGTGCGCCCGCTGCTTCTCCAGCTCCCGTTCCCGCGCGACGAGCTCGGCGACCCGCGCCGCCGCCGTCTCCTTCGCCTCGGTGGCCGCGTCGACCGCCAGGGCGGGCTCCTCCGCCTCGTCGAGGACGCCCAGCTGCTCCCGCGCGGCCTCCAGCTCCTCGGCCGCGGTGACGATCCGGGCCTCGGCCTCGCCGAGCGCCTCGGACAGCCGCTCGATCTCCTCGGCGGTGGCGGCCGCGCCGCTGCGCAGCGCCTCGGCCTTGCCCGCGAGCGTCGCGAGGCCCGCCTTGCGGTCCGCGATCGCCCGCACCGCCGCCATGTGGGCGCGCTCGGCGGCCTGCAGGGTGCGCTCGTGCTCGGCGCGTTCCTCCAGCACCTCCGCGAGCCGCTGGCGGGCCTCGACCACGGCCGCGACCAGCTCCTCCTCCTGCTCCGCGACGAGATCGGCCTCGGCCTCGAGCTCGTCCGGGTCCCGGCCCGGGGTGCGCTCGGACTCCGCGGAGGCCAGGTGCCGGGCGCGCTCCTCGGCCAGCCGCACGGTGCCGCGCAGCCGCTCGGCCAGCGACGACAGGGCGTACCAGGTGTCCTGGGCCCGCTGCAGCCGCGGCGCGTCGGCGGCGAGCGCCTCCTCCAGCTCGCCCTGCCGCGCCCGGGCGATGTCGAGCTGCTCGGCGACCTCGGCCCGGCGCTCGCGCGCCTGCTGCTCGTCGGCCTCCTCGCGGGCGAGCGCGTCCCGCAGCGTCACGATGTCGTCCGCCGCGAGCCGGATCCGCGCGTCCCGCAGCTCGGCCTGCACCTGCTGCGCCTTGCGGGCGATCTCCGCCTGCCGGCCCAGCGGCTTGAGCTGGCGGCGCAGCTCGGCGGTGAGGTCCGTGAGCCGGGTGAGGTTGGCCTGCATCGCGTCGAGCTTGCGGAGCGCCTTCTCCTTGCGCTTGCGGTGCTTGAGGACGCCCGCGGCCTCCTCGATGTACGCGCGCCGCTCCTCCGGCTTGGAGCGCAGGATCGCGTCGAGCTGGCCCTGCCCGACCACGACGTGCATCTCCCGGCCGATGCCGGAGTCCGACAGCAGCTCCTGGATGTCGAGCAGCCGGCAGGAGCTGCCGTTGATCTCGTACTCGCCCGCGCCGTCCCGGAACATCCGCCGGGTGATCGAGACCTCCGAGTACTCGATCGGCAGCGCCCCGTCCGAGTTGTCGATGGTGAGCGTGACCTCCGCGCGCCCGAGCGGCTGCCGCCCGGACGTGCCGGCGAAGATCACGTCCTCCATCTTCCCGCCGCGCAGCGCCTTGGCCCCCTGCTCGCCGAGCACCCAGCTGATCGCGTCGACGACGTTGGACTTGCCGGAGCCGTTCGGCCCGACCACGCACGTGATCCCCGGTTCCAGGCGCAGCGTCGTGGCCGAGGCGAAGGACTTGAAGCCCTTCAGCGTCAGGCTCTTGAGGTGCACGGGGACGGCTCCGGGGGTTCTCGGGGGTGAGCGGAGCGTACCGGCCGGATCGGGCGGTCCCGGCCCGCGCGTCGGCGGGCCGGGCGGGCCGGGCCGCCGGGGCCCGTGCAAGCACCCCCGCCGCCCCCGGGAAGGTTCCCTCAGGACACCCGTCAGGACGTCGTGGCCGCGTTCACCAGCCAGCGCACCCCGAACCGGTCGGTCACCATGCCGAAACGGTCGCCCCACATCTGCTTCTCGAACGGCACCTCCACCGTGCCGCCCTCCGCGAGGCCGGTGAACCAGCCCTCGAGCTTCGCCTCCTCGTCCCCCGAGAGGCTGACCGACACCGCCGTGCGGCCGGCCGCCCGCTCCGGGTCGCCGTCCGAGGCCATCAGGACGAACCCGTCGTCCGTGGTGAGCTGCGCGTGCATGACGCCCTCCGGCGGCGGGACGGGCCCCTCGGCGCCCATGTCCCCGAAGGTGCTGATCTGCAGGTCACCGCCGAGGACGGAGCGGTAGAACTCCATCGCCGCGCGGGCCTCGGTGTCGAAGTGCAGGTACGGGTTCAGCCGGACGGTCATGCGGCGCCTCCTCCAGGACGATGTGGAGGGACCGTAGACCCGGACACCGACAGGAAGTCGTCGCGGCGGGGAACGTCAGGCCTCGACGAACCCGTCGAACCCGCCCCTGGGCTCGCCCCACTGCTCGACGACCTCCTCGACCCACCCCGGCGTCTCCCCGCCGCGCAGCAGGCCCAGCAGCCGCTCGCACCGTTCCCGGTCACCCTCCGCGATGACGGCGACCCGGCCGTCGGCGAGGTTGCGGGCCTGGCCGACGAGCCCGAGCTCGAGCGCGCGCGACCGCGTCCACCAGCGGAAACCGACGCCCTGCACGCGCCCGCGCACCCAGGCGGTGAGCCGAATGGTGGAACCGTCGTTGCTGCTCATCGCCTTGCTAGGTTACCCGGCCGTGACCGGTCCGGTGCCCCGCACACGGGCGCTCCCCCTCCTGGCCGGGCTCGCCCTCGGGGCGCTGCTCGCGGCCCTCGGCGTCACGGCCGTCGTGCCGGACGCCTGGTCCGTCGCGCTCGCGGGCAACGCGGCCGTCGACGGCACGGCCGGAGGCACGGCAGGGAGCAGCCCACCGCCCACGACGCGGCAGCTCCCGCCGCCGACGACCACGCTCCCGGTCGCGGCCCCGGCGGCCACCACCACGGCTGCACCACCGCCGACCACCACGCCCGCCCCGACCACCCGGTCCTCGCCGCCGCCCACGACCACCCGTCGGGCGCCGGCGACCACCCCCCGCCCGGCCGCGGACGGACCGCTCGGCCAGGTCGTCACGCTCACCAATCGCGCCCGGGCCGCCGCCGGCTGCGGCCCCCTCACGAGCGACGCCCGGATCGCCCGCGCGGCGCAGGCGCACAGCGACGACATGGCCGCGCAGGGGTACTTCGCCCACGACAGCCTCGACGGCCGCGACTTCGCCGACCGCATCGCCGCCGCCGGCTACCCCTCCCCCGGCGCGGAGAACATCGCCAGGGGCCAGCGCACCCCTGCCGCCGTGGTCGAGGCCTGGCTGAACTCCCCCGGGCACCGCCGCAACATCGAGGACTGCTCGCTCACCACGATCGGGGTCGGGCTCGCGACCGACGGGTACTACTGGACGCAGGACTTCGGTCGCTGACCACGTACGCTCCGGGAGGAGTCGCAGGTGGGAGGAGTCCGGAATGTCCGTCGTGGACAACGCGGTGTATGTCGACGGACACCGCGCGGAGGAACCGGGGTCGCTCGACCAGACCGTCGAGACCCTCCAGCGCTGCGCCGACGGCAAGGAGACCTTCTGCTGGATCGGGATGCTGCGGCCGGGTCCCGACGACATCAAGGCGATCGAGCACGAGTTCGGGCTGCACGAGCTCGCGGTCGAGGACACCCTGCACGGCCACCAGCGGCCCAAGCTGGAGCGCTACGGCCAGACGGAGTTCGCCGTGCTCCGCCCCGCCCGCTACGTCGACGAGGACGAGGAGGTCGAGCTCGGCGAGATCCACCTGTTCCTGGGCCCGGACTTCGTGGTCACGGTGCGGCACGCCGAGGAACCGGACCTCGCCGTCGTCCGGCGCAGGCTCGAGGACGATCCCGAGCTGCTGGCCCACGGGCCGTTCGCCGTCTTCTACGCGGTGCTGGACAAGGTCGTCGACGACTACGGCCCCGTGCTCGACGGCCTGCAGGACGACGTCGACCAGATCGAGGACCAGGTCTGGAACGCCGATCCCGCGGTCTCGCGGCGCATCTACAAGCTCACCCGCGAGGTCATCGAGTTCCAGCGCGCGGTCGACCCGCTGACGGAGATCTTCGACGAGCTGCGGGGCCGGTTCGGCAAGCAGAGCACGACCCCCGACCTCGAGCTGCGCCGGCTCATGCGCGACGTCCAGGACCACGCCACCCGCGTCCGCGAGCGCACGCAGGGCCTGCGCGACCTGCTCGCCAACCTCCTCACGGTCAACTCCACGCTCGTCGCGCAGCGGCAGAACGACGAGATGACGCGCCTGACCGAGGCCGGGTACGTGCAGAACGAGCAGATGAAGAAGGTCTCCTCCTGGGCGGCCATCCTCTTCGCCCCGACGCTGATCGCGGGCGTGTACGGCATGAACTTCACGCACATGCCCGAGCTCGCCTGGACCTTCGGCTACCCCTTCGCGATCGGGCTGATGCTCGCGCTGGGGCTGCTCCTCTATGCGCTCTTCAAGCGCAAGGACTGGCTCTAGATCCTCGATCTTCCCCAGGTCAGAGGCACTTTTTCCGCCGCTCGCAGGAAACGTCCGGCCCGCCTCCGGCGAGTAACGGGGCAAGCGCGCGGAGGTGACCGCGCGCCCAGGCGGTGTCGTCGTCGGGGGGACCGATGTGGGACGAGCGATCGCTGTCACGTGCCCTGCTCGAGTTCGCGGACACCCTGGGTGGCCGGTTCGACGAGGGTGAGTTCGCCGAGCGGCTGGCCTGGCGCTCGGCCGAGTTCGCCGGGGTCCGGTCGACCGGGGTGGCGCTGGCCCAGAAGGGCGAGCTGCGCCTCGCCGGTGCGACGGACGCGGCGGGCCGGACACTGCACGCCGTCCAGCTCCTGCAGGGGCAGGGGCCGTCGGTGACCTGCTACCGGTCCGGCCGCACCGTGCACGTCGGTGACCTCAGCACGATGGCCGCGCGCTGGCCGGCCTTCGCCGCCGCCGTCGGCGGGGCGGGGTTCCGCGGGGTGCACGCCGTGCCGCTGCGCCGGCACGACCTCGGGGTGGGTGCGGTGAGCCTGTTCCTGCGCGACGGCCGGATGCCCTCCCCCCGGACGGCGGAGGCGCTGGAGGCGATGGCCGTCGCCGCGGCCGTCGGGATCCTGCAGCGGCGGTCCCGGCAGCACCACGAGACGCTGGCGCGCCAGCTCCAGCAGGCGCTCGACCGGCGCGTCGTCGTCGAGCAGGCGAAGGGGATGCTGGCCGAGCGCCTACAGGTGGATCCGCAGGAGGCCTTCGAGCGGCTCCGGGAGCACGCCCGCCGCTACCGCCGCACGGTGCACGGCCTGGCGGCCGCGATCGTCGACACGCCTGCCGGCCCCGACCTGCACGGGCTCACGGCGCCGAACCCGGTCCCATGCGCAGTCTGCGGCTGACGACGGCGCGGGCGACCTCGCCGAGGGTCGTGCCGCGCTCGCCGGCGTAGACGCCCAGCCGCCGCCGCGCCTCGTCCACGTCCACCCCGAGCTGCACCGCGACCATCCCGGCCGCCTGCAGCACCACCGCCTGGTCCGGGTCGGCGACCCCGGTGTCCCCGGCGGTCAGCGGCGGGCCCGCGCCGTCGCCGTTCCCGTGCTGCAGCGCGTCGAGCAGAACGGCGCCCGCCGCGTCGGCGAAGACGGCGGCGGTGGCGAGGGTGTCCGCACCGAAGGTGTCCGGGGAGCTGCGGACCAGCGTCAGCACGCCGACGACGACCGTGCCCACCCGGACCGGGACGGCGGCGAAGGCGCCGACCCCCGCCTGCGCCGCGACCTCGGCGAACGCGGGATCCGACGCCTCCGCGGCCTCGTCGACGACCAGCGCGTCGTCCACGGTCGCCGCCACCGCGGGGCCCTGCCCGGTCGCCTGGTGCCACTCCTCGAGCACGCGGTTGCGGGGGTCCGTCGTGGCGAGCAGCTGGCGACCGCGAGGGCTGACCCCGATCAGCGCGACGCCGTCGACGTCCAGGTCCTCGGCGCACGCCCGGCAGACGTCCTCGGGGGCGACGGCGGCCGCACCGCGCCGTGCGGCGGCGGCCACGAGCAGGTCCCACACCCGGGGCCGCGCACCGCCCGCCGCGGTCACGGCGACCCGCCGCCCGCGGCGACGGCGACGGCGACGGCGACGGCGACGGCGACGGTGCGGGGGCCACCGGGATCGTCGACCATGTGAACCTCTGTCCGACGGCGGCGCTGCACGGACGGCCGTGGTCTCGACGATCCGTGATGACGTGAGTCAGTGAACCAGACCCACCCGGCCGTCGCCCCCGGTTCGGCCGCGTGTCACCACGCGGGGTGACGCGCGCCCGGACGGCTGATCGGCCGCCGGGGGCGCGGCCGTCCGGAGGACGGTCGGCACCGTCCCGATCACGTCGGGGTAGGGGCCGACGCGGGTGCGGGTGCCGTCGAGCAGCAGGACGCGGTCGGCGCGCGCGGCCGAGCCCGTCCGGTGCGCCACGACGAGCAGCGTCCCGCCGCGCTCCCGGAACGCCCGCTCGGCGACCTGCTCGGCCGCGGGGTCGAGGTGGCAGCCGGCCTCGTCGAGGAGGCAGAACCGGGCCCGCGACAGGTGGGCCCGTGCCAGCGCGAGGAGCTGGCGCTGCCCGGCCGAGAGCGCTCCCGGGTGGACCGCGGCCCGGTAGCCGCCGAGCGCGTCGACCAGCTCCTCGGCCCCCACCGCCCGCACGCTCCGGCGCATCCCGGCCGGGTCGGCGAAGGGGGTGAGGTAGCCGAGGTTCTCCTCGACGGTGCCCTGGAACAGGTAGGCCTGCTGCGGCACCAGGGTGATCGCGGCGTGCCGGGTCCGCGGGTGCAGCGCGGCCACCGGCACGCCGCCCAGCCGCACCTCGCCGGACGCGGGCGGCAGCAGCCCCGCGAGGAGCAGGGTGAGCGTGGACTTGCCGCCCCCGCTCGGCCCCACCACGGCCAGGTGCTCGCCGTCGGCGAGGTCCAGGTCGAGGTCGTCGACGACGGGTGCCGAGTGCGGCCCGTACGCGAAGGTCAGGCCGCGGGCCCGGACGTCGGCCCGGGCCGCCGGGACACCGATCAGGGTCCGCGCAGGGGCGTGCCGACGGCGTGGCCACGGGGTCGTCGCGGCCGGGCGGAGCGCCGGCTCGGTGTCCGGCTCCCTGCCCGGCGCCGGGTCCGGCCCCGGGTCCGGCCCCGGGTCCGGCTGCGGGTCCGGCTGCGGGTCCGGCTGCGGATCCGGCTGCGGATCCGGCTGCGGATCCGGCTGCGGGTCCGGCTGCGGGTCCGGCTGCGGGTCCGGCTGCGGGCCGACCCCACCGCCGGTTCCGCCTGCGGCCCTTCCCACCTCCGCGAGCCGGCGCACGGTCACGGCCACCTGCAGCGCCATGCTCCCCACGACCTGGACGAGCGACGAGAGCGCCGGGCCCAGCGACACCAGCAGGTAGCTCGCCGCGCCGACGAGCTCGCCGGCCGTCAGCGCCCCGTGGCGGACCAGCAGCGGTCCGGCCAGCAGCAGGGCCGCCAGCGGCACCTGGGCCCCGAGCGCGACGACCAGGACCCGCAGCACGGAGGCGCGCCCGAGGGCACGCGTGGCGGCGAACTGCTCGTCGATGCGCGCGTGCAGGCGGTCGGCGGCGCGGTCCGCGGCCTGGCAGGCGAGCACGTCCCGCAGGCCGAAGAGGACCCCGGCCGCCTCGGCGGCGACGGCCTCCTCGGCCAGGACGGTGCGGCGCTGGCGGCGGGCCAGCGGGCGCAGCAGCCGGCCGAACAGGAGCAGCGCCGCCACCAGCGGCGGGAGCACGAGGGCGAGCAGCACCGGGGAGAGCAGGGCGAGTCCCGCGACGCCGGCCACGAGTGCGACGGCGACCTGCCGGGCCGTGCGCAGCAGGGCCGCGCCGGTGAGCCGCACGCTCTCCACCTGCCCGGTGAGCCGGGCGACGGCGGCCGCGTCGCCGCCGTCGTGCCCCGGGCCGGTCCCCGCGACCGCGTCGCGCAGGGTCGCGGCCACGACGTACCGGACGAGGTGGTCGCGCTGGGCCTCCGCGATCCGGGCCACCCGCGGCACGACCTGGCGGGTGGCCAGGGCCCCGCACAGCGCCAGGGCGAGGAGGCCCACCAGCAGGCTCACCCCCCGCCCGGGCCGGCCGGCGAGGAAGCCGTCGTCGAGCGCGTCGGCGACCAGGCGTCCGGTGAGGACGGCGGGCACCGCCTCGCACACGCTGAACAGGGCGAGCCCCGCCCAGGCCCGGCGTGTCCCGTGCATCCCGGCGCGCAGCAGGGCCGGCCCGGTCATGGGCGCAGCGGCGGAGCTCACGAGGTCACCGGGGCCGGCACCGGAACAGCGCCGGCCGGCACGAAGAGGGCCCGGTACTCGGGGTCCGCCCACAGGTCGGCGTGCGGGGCGTGGGCACGGATCCTGCCCTCGTGCAGCCAGGCGACCCGGTCCGCGGCCGCGGCGGTCGCGGCCTTCCTGGTGACGATCACGCGCGTGCGCCCGCGCAGCACCGTCGCGAGCGCCTGCTCGACCTCGGCCTCCGTGGCGCTGTCGAGGCCGGCGGTGGCGTCGTCGACGACCGTGATGCGCGCATCCTGGGCCACCGCCCGGGCGAGGCCGAGCCGCTGCAGCTCCCCGCCGGAGAGCGGCGCGTCGGCCGGGGGCGTGCGGTACCCGAGCGGGAGCATGTGCACGAACCGGTCGGCGCGGGCGGCGCGCGCGGCGTCGGCGACGGTCCGGTCGTCGGCGTCGGGCCTGCCGTAGGCGATCGCCTCGGCGAGGGTGGCGCCGGGCAGCGCGGGCCGTTCGAAGGCGTAGGCGACGGTGCGCCGGAGGGTGGCGGCGTCGAGCTCCGTGATCGGGCGACCGTCGACCAGCACCACGCCCTCGTCCGCGCGGTACAGCCCGCCGAGCAGGCCGACCAGCACGGTCTTCCCCGATCCGGACGCGCCGACGACCGCGGTGCAGCCGCCCGGCACGAGCAACAGGTTCACGTCCTCGAGGACGGTCCTGCCGCCGAGCCGGACCGTCACCCCGGACAGCCGGGCCCGCCCGGGGCCACTCGCCGGGCCGGGCCGCCGCGGGCCGGGTTCCGGGCCCGGGGCGGGCCGGTCGACGACCGCCGCGAGGCGGGCCGCGGCGGCGCGGCACTGCGCGATCTCCAGGACGGTGTCCACGGCCCGCGCGCCGCTGAGCACGAGCTCCGTGTAGCCGACGGCCGCGACCGCGTCGCCGACCGTCATGCGACCCCCCGCCACGCCGAGGCCGGCCACCGCCAGCACGACGATCCGCAGCACCGGCGTGAGCAGGGCGAAGGACCACCCGAGATCGCGTTGTTGCGCCCAGAACCGCGCGCCCGCCGCGCGCAGGGCGGGCAGCGGGGCGAGCACCCGGGCGATCTCGGCCTCGACGGTGCCGCTGGCGCGGATCGTCCGCCGCCCGGCGAGCGCGTCGGCGAGCCGGGTCACGAGCGCGGCCTGGGCCTGCTGGTACTCGGTGAACGCGTCGACGGTGCGCAGGGCGAAGCGGCGGGCGAGCAGGACGCCCGCGGGCACCAGCGTCAGAACCGCCACGGCCGTCCACAGGTCGACCAGCGCGAGCGCGACCAGCGCCGTCACGCCGACGAGCAACGCGGTGCCCACCCCGACCGTCATCGCCGGCACGCGTCCGGCGGCCGCGGCGACCCCGGTGAGGCGGGCGGTCGCGTCGCCGGCCGGGAGGGCGGCGGACCCGGGTCGGACGCGCCCGAGCAGCCCGGCCACGCCGCGGCGGCGGAGCCAGGCGGTGCTCCGGGCGACCCCCGTGGTCGTCGCCAGGGCACCCAGGGCGGCGGAGGCCACCCCGGTCGCCACCACCCCGAGGAGGAGCAGCACGGCCGTGGAGGGGGCGGCACCGGCCCGGGGTGCGAGCACGGAGTCGACGGCCGCGGCCAGGGCGGCGGGGACGAGCAGGGCGCTCGCCGCGGCGAGCACGCCGGCTGCGGCCGCGCCCGCCGTGGTGGCGGGGGTGCGGCGCGCGGCGGCCCACAGCAGCCCGGAGGCGGTGGGCTCCGGCGAGGATCGGCGCATGGGTGTTCCCGGGCTCGGACCGGGCGCGTGCCCGGTCGGGAGTGGCGGAAGATCGCGCGGGGCGGTGGAATGCCGGAGGCGTGTGCGAGGGCGGTAACGGCGCCCTCGCACACGCCTCGTTCAGCAGCCGGTCACGAGGACCGGTGTGTCACCCGTTCGCGTTGACCTGCGTGATGTTGCAGGTCACGTAGCAGTTGTTGAAGTTCGCCTGGAAGTTGACGTCCTCCCAGTCGTAGTACAGGCCGGTGGCCTGA
Organism: Pseudonocardia yuanmonensis; assembly: GCF_039542425.1. Classification (NCBI taxonomy): domain Bacteria; kingdom Bacillati; phylum Actinomycetota; class Actinomycetes; order Pseudonocardiales; family Pseudonocardiaceae; genus Pseudonocardia; species Pseudonocardia yuanmonensis. The sequence continues at coordinate 232,093 of NZ_BAABIC010000010.1, read as the reverse complement.
CCCTCGGGCAACTGCTGCAGCGCGTCGATGTCCGTCGTGTGCATGTGCTTCACCTCCTTTCGATCTCGTCCCCCCGCTCCGACGGCGACGGGTGCGCGTCACGCCTCGTTGATCTGCGTGACACCGCAGGTGTAGTAGCAGGCGTTGATGTTCACCTGGATGACGATGTCGTTGACGAAGTCGCCACAGAGCGTGGTCGCCACGGTCTCCGGCAGCGCCTCCAGTGCACCGACCTCCCGGGTCACCTCCACCCGTTCACCCCCTCTCACCGTCGGGACGGGTCTCGCCGCGGTCGCGGCAAGTTCTCGGGCCGGGACCGGCGGCCAGGAAGGCCAGCACGGTCCGCGGCAGATCGGGCGCGGCGGCGTCGTCCAGCACGCCGTGCCCCGCGCCGGGGTACTCGAGGTAGCGCAGCTCGGCGGCGGACCCGGCGGCGCGCAGCGCGTCGCGGACGGCGCGCGCCTGGGAGACGGGGACCACGTCGTCGGCGGTGCCGTGCGCGAGCAGGACGCGGGCGGTGACCGCCGGGGCGAACCGCGTGACGTCGCGCTCGCCGAGCCCGTCCTCGACGGGGGCGAGCCCGTCCAGCCGCTCGATCATCGCCCGGACCGACGGCCCGGCCTCCGGGTACAGCCGCCGCGCCGACGGGAAGGGCGCCACCGCGACGACGTGTGACCACAGGTCGGGCTCGATCCCGGCGGCGAGCAGGGCGAGGAAGGCGCCGTAGCTCGCCCCCAGCAGGCGCAGCGGCGCGCCGGTGGGCTCGGCGAGGTCGTGTGCGAGGGCGAGCAGATCGGCCAGGTCCGGGCCGCCCCAGGCGCCCCGGCCGGTGTGCTCGTCGCGCGGACCGGACCCCGACCCGCCGCGCAGGTTCGGCGCGACGACGAGCAGTCCGGCACGGGCCAGCTCGTGCAGCAGCGGGTCGTAGGACAGGCGCCAGGCGCCGATGGGGCCGCCGTGCAGGGCGAGCAGCACCGCGTGCGCGGTGGCCCGGTCCCCGTGGACCACCGCCTCGATCGGGCCGGCCGGCCCGGCGAGGACGGTGTGCTCCACCGGCGCCAGGGGCACGTCGGCGCCGTCGTCCCCGGCGCGGTCGGGGTACAGGGTGAACCGGCCGCACGTCGGCGGGGCCAGCTCGGCCAGGCCCGGCGGCGAGGCCGGACCGGTGAACGGGAACCGCATGGCGTCCTCGCCCCAGTGCGCCGATCCCCCGACGACCCCGGCGGGCACCGGGACGGGCACGAGCTCGTCGGCGCCCGGGTGGTAGACGGCGAGGTGGGACCGGCACGGCTCGTCGAGCTGCACGAGCACGTGCCGCCCCCGGGGATCCACGGCGAGCGGCCACACCCGGCACTCGTCCGTACTGCGCAGCACGTCGGGGAGGGCGAGCGGGCCGCGCCCGTGGTCGCCGGCCCAGCCGATCCGGTCCGTGCCCCGCCCGACGACCAGCAGCCCGGTCGCCGGCGCACACAGCAGCGGCCGCACCCCGTCGTCGGGTCGGTCCGACAGCGGCCGCGTCGAGCCGTCGAGCGTGTCGATCACCACCGGCCGCGTCCGCCCCTCGGCCAGCAGGCCGACGGCCAGCGAACGGCCCGCGGGGTCCAGCCAGGCGCTGCTCGGGACGAGGCCCGGGACCCGGCCCACCTCGACCGGTCCGTCCGCGCCGATCCGCCAGAGCCGCGTGCTCCCGTCCCGTTCGGTGCTGAGCGCCCAACCCAGCGCTCCACCGCCGGCCTCACCCTCCGCAGGTTCACCGTCCGCCGTGGCCGGGCCGGCGAGGAGCCGCAGCCCCCGCGCGTCGACCACGCCGAGGAGTCGGCTCGTGCCGTCCCGGGCGACCAGGGTGAGGTGGTGGCGGGCGTCGATCGGGCGGGTGACGAGCAGGCTCCCGTCGTCGAGCGGGAGCGGCTGGGTCCAGCGGGTCTCGGGCCGTTCGGCGGGCACGGGGCGTGGCCGGGGCGGGTCGAAGGACCACGCCTCCACCGCGTAGCGACCCCCGCGCCCGACCAGGCACGCGCCGTGGCGGCCGGACGGGGAGAACCGGAAGCCGGCGCGGACCGGAGGTCGGGCGATCGGCACGAACGGCTCCGGCTGCTCGGTCTGCGCCCCCGGGGTCGGTCGCTCGATCACCTCGTCGACCGTCCAGGCCCGGGCGCCGCCCCGCTCGAGGCGGAGCAGGAAGCGCAGCACGCCGGCGAGCCCGGTGCCCGCGTCGGCGACGACGTCGCGGCCAGTCTCGTCCGCGACGAGCAGCCGGCAGTCCCGCCGGCAGTGCCGCAGGGCCGCGGCCTCGGCGAGGTCCTCCGCCCACTCCCGCAGGGCGGGCTCGCCGAGCAGCCCGGCGGCGTCGAGCAGGAACTCGCCGTTCCCGGCCAGGCCGTGGCACGCCGAGGGCAGGGATCCCCAGCGGGCTCTGTGCACGGCGACCGCGGCCGCGGCCGCGAGCTCGGCGTGGCGCTCCCGGCCGCCGACCCGCCAGGCCCGGAGCAGGAAGGTCCCGATGCCCGACGACCCGTTGCACCAGTGCACCAGGCGCTCCGCGCCGCCGGGGCCCGCCGGCCACCAGGCGGCGCCGTCGTCGCGGAGCGCGGCGTCGCAGAGGCCGTCGGCGGCCGCGAGGGCGAGGTCCGTAGCGCGGCCGTCGCCCGTCGCGGCGCCGGCGGCCAGCAGGAAGTAGCCGATGCCCGCGGTGCCGTGCGCGAAGCCGTGGTGCCGCACACCGGCGAGCTCGGAGTCCAGCTCGGACGGGACGGGCCAGAGCACCGTGCCGTCGCTCCGCTCGGCCGCGGCCAGCAGGTCGTCGGTGCACCGGCGGGCGCGGTCCAGCATGGCGTCGGCCCCGGTGACGGACCACAGGTGCAGGGCCGTCAGCCCGGCCCCCGCCAGCCCGTGGGCCACGTCGGGATTCGCCGGGTGGACCAGGGGGATCTCGGCCGCCATCTGCACGCCGGCGTCGGCCAGGTCCGGGTCACCGAGCGCGGCACCCGCGGCGTGCAGCGCCCAGGCCGTGCCGGAGCGGCCGAAGTGGAGGCCCGGGAGCCGGCGGGGCTCCGCGGCCGCCCGCCGCCGCACCCAGCCGGCCGCGGTCGCCACCGCCTCCCGGAGCTCACCCCGCCGCTCGTCCGCGGACCCGGCGAGCGCGGCCGTGAGGGTGTCGAGCACCCCCGCGGCGCCGTGCTGCACGGCAGCCGGGTCGAAGGCCGCGCCGCGCCCGGCGGACCAGAGGCGGTCGGTGCGCTGCGGGGTCATGGTCGCGAGCAGGTGGGCCAGCCCGTCGCGCACGAGGCGGGCCCGGTCCGGCGCCCGACGGGCCGGTGAGGGCGCATCCGGGTCCTCGGCCGGCCGGAGCAGCGGCAGCACGGTCGCCACCGGGGCCCGCTCCCGAGGGTCGTCGACCACCAGCGCGGCGATCGCGGGCCGCAGCGCCCGGGCCGCCGGGTGGTCGCGGGCCACGGCGTCCAGCCAGGCGAGCAGGCGGGGAGCCACCGGCGCGACGCCGGCCGGGCGGTCGGCGGGCAGCACCGGGTCGCAGCCGAGGGCCAGGAGGAGGAACAGGCAGCCCAGCGCGAACAGGTCCTCGGCGACGCCGGCCACGGGGTCGGGTCCCGGGCCGTCGTGCTCCGGCGCGCGGTAGCCGGGCGTGCCGCCCCGCCGCGCCCGCGCACCGACCGGCGCGGCCAGCTCGAGATCGACGACGGCGGGCAGGCCCCCGGCGTCGACCAGCACGTTCGTCGGGCTCAGGTCGCGCAGCACCACGCCGCGCTCGTGCACCTGCGCCACCAGCTCGGCCAGGCGCCGGGCCATCGCCACGGCCTCGTAGGCCGGCACGCCGCGACCGGGCCGGCAGTGGGCCGCGGTCCACGCCCCCAGCGGGACCCGGTCGAGGTGCTCCTCGACCAGGAACTCGTCACCGTCCTGCGCGAAGGTGGTGAGCGGGCGGGGCACGACCCCGGTCGGCGCGAGGCGGAGCAGCATGTCCGCCTCCCGCCGGAGCGCGTGCCGGGCGTCCCGGCCGGCCTCGTCGACCTCGGTGTGCGCCCGGGCCTGCTTGACGACGACGGTGCCGCCGAGCACGGCGTCGTCGGCGAGGTAGACCCCGCCCTTCGTGGAGTGCCGCAGCGCGGCCCGCACGGTGAAGCGGTCGCCGAGCAGCACTGCGCGCGGGCCGGCCGGTTCGTCCGCCGGTCCCGGCAGCGGACAGGTCACCCAGGTCGGGCAGGTGTAGTGGGCCTCGCGCCGGTCCGCCACCGTCACGCCCTCGGGGGTGACGAGGACCCCGCGGTAGACGCCGTCCGCGGTGAGCTCGGCGGGCCGGTCGAAGGCGCCGTAGCGGTGGTGGACGAGGCTGCCCGTGCGGTAGACGCGGTCGGAGAGGATCCGCGGGCCCGCGAGCCCGTGGGTCACGGCGTCGAGCTCCTCGGCCAGCGCGACGAACTGCCGGTCGTCCCCCGGATAGACGGTGACGACCTTGCCCGCCTGGGCGCGCTCGCACTCGCGGCTGCCCAACGCCCGCACCGCGGCCAGGTCGGGTGCGAACTTGAACGCGACGCGGTGCGCGGCCAGGCACGGGACGATCGCGGTGAGCACGGCGGCGGCGGTGCGCGGCGTCGCGGAGACATGCAGCTTCCACCCCGCTGCCCGCGGCTGCCGCTCCAGGGGTGCCGCGGTGCACCATGTGTCGCCCCGGTGCACGGTCCAGCCGTGTCCGGCTGCGCTCAGCAGGCCCTCGACCAGCGCGACCAGATCGGTCGCAACGGGCTGCGGACCCGGTCGGCGGGACATGCCCAGCGCCGGACAGTCCGGCGCCCCCGGCTCCGCGACCCGACCCGAGGCGTCGGGCGCCCCCGGCCCGCCGCTGCGCCGCCCGAGCGGCGGACGCTCCGACCACCGGACACTCATGGGATCGCCCCCTCGGACACGGCCGTGACTGCTGGCCCGCCGAGGTCCGGGGCGGTGAAGGAGTTCCGGCGTCGGCGGCCGCGGGGCCGCCGGGAGCGGAACGGGGAGTGACGGTAGCGGACGGTCCGTGGGTCGCGCCATACGCAGGATTACGCACAGCGCACGTCCCACCGCGGCTTGCTCACCCGGCCGGCGCAGCAGCCCTCCCGTCGGCGGCCGAGAGCCGCTACCGTCGGTGCCGGCGGCGCGCCCCTGCGTCGGCCGCCGGCCCTGACCTCGCCGTGCACCCGCACCGCTCGAGGCCCGCGCGCCCGTGACCCCGTCCCGCCCGTTCGTCCGGACCACGTACCCCGGGTCGGCGGGCCGGCACCCGGTACGCGGCGCGGACCCGAGGACCGCGAACGGACGCTTCCATGTGTGTGCCCTCGTCCCCGCGCGGCCGGCCGGGCCCGGTCGTGCTGTGCGCCCTCGCCCTGTCGCTCGTCGCGGCGTGCACCGCGCCCGCGCCGGCGAACGCGCCCGCGACCGCGCCGCCCGAGCCGCGACCCGGGGTCGCGCAGAGCACGGCCGCGGCACCGACGACACCGCCGGACCCCGCGGGCGGCCGTGCGGACGATCTCGCGGTGTGCGGGCGGGGACCGTGCGAGGTCCGGGTCGACGGACCGGCGTCGATCCCGCTCCCGGCGGACGCCGAGGTCACGGAGATCCGGGTCGAGGGCGTGGACGCGGACGGGGTCGCGCTCGTCGCCGTGATCCCCGGCCGTCAGGTGAGCCTGAGCTGCTCGGGGCCCTGCGCGGGCATGCGGACGTCGACCTCCGACGGCTCGTCCTCGGTCCGGCTCACCGCGCGCAGCGGGGCGCGGATCACCGTCAATCAGGTGAGCGTCGACGTGCGGTCGGTGGGCGGCGGCAGCGCCGACCTCGAGCTGACGCCGCGGTGACGCGCGCCGAACCCGCGCCGAACCCGTGCCGACCGTTCTACCGGTGGCAGTACGAGTCCGAGGACGCGTCCCCGCCCTGCAGCCGGACCTGGTGCACCCGTAGGCCGCGGAACTCGTCGCCGTGCGGGAAGAACCGCGGGTCGAGGGCCATCCCGCCGTCCGGGCCCACGTCGGCCTTCGCCATCCACGCGCCGACACCGTCCGGGAAGAACTGGTCGTCCCAGGCGCCGTAGAGCGAGTTGGTGAAGTACACGCGCCGCCCGTCCCGGCTGACCTCGACCATCTGCGGCCCGCCGGACAGCGGCAGGTCGGGTGCGGCCGGGTGCGGTGCCCGGCCGACGATGCCGCCGAGCCGGATCGAGCCCGCCTCCCGCGGGTGAGCCGGATCGGTGACGTCGTACTGCTTCAGCTCACCCGTGCCCCAGCACGAGACGTACAGGAACCGGTCGTCGACGGAGAGGTCGATGTCGGTGATCAGCGGCGGCACCGCGGAGAAGGGCTGCAGCGCGGGCGGCAGCAGGTCCGGGTCGGCCGGCTCGGCCGGGACGGAGATCACCTTCTCCGCACGCCACTCGTCGCCGTCGAGGAACCACCGCCAGATCGACCCGGACAGGTCCTCGGTCGAGATCACGACGCCGACGAAGCCCCAGGTCGCCTCGGGGTCGTGCGAGGGCCGCACCTCGAGCGCCATCTGGTGCTGGGCGCCGAGGTCGATGCGCTGCAGGTGGCGGCCCTCGGCCAGGTCCCAGACGTGGATCGCGTGCCCGTACTCGCCGGCGAGCAGCAGCTCGGGCACCACCCCGTCCTCGATCATCGACGGGTGGCCCCACTCGCTGGAGATCAGGACGTTGCGGTTGAGGTGCCACCAGGCGTCGTAGGCCAGCCGCTGCGGACCCCGGTCGGTCTCCCAGCCCCGCAGCACCTGGAAGGTCGAGTGGTCCAGCAGCGCGATCCCGCCGGGCCCGTCGTCGTCGCCCTGCGGGCCGCCGATGCAGGTGAGGAACACGCCGTCCGGGCCGCAGTGCAGGGTGTGCGGCCGCGAGTAGCCCGCCGCCTCGGACAGGTCCTTCGCCGTGATCGTCCGGACCACGCGCGGGGCGCGCGGGTCCGGCACGGTGTCGAGGACGTGCACGTTCGACGACCGCAGGCCCGGGACCAGCAGGTACCGCCGGGCCAGGCCGTCGGTGTCGTGCCCGGCGTGGGCGAGGGCCGAGGAGCACGCGTTCCAGCCGAAGTGGTGCAGCTCGTCGCCGGTGCCGGGCATGTCGGTCCAGCCGACCACCCGCCCGAAGGTCTCCGCCTCCGGATCGACGTCGACGACGGTCATCGCGTCGGATCGTCCGGCGGACCGGTCGAACGCGGCGACGTACGCCAGGCGCTCGGGTGGCGCGGCCGCGGCCTCCGCGGCGGAGCGGTAGAACGTCGGATCGGTGACCGGCTGCGACATGGCACGCCCTCCTCGTCGCTCGGAGAAGCCGTCCACCCTGCGCCGGGTGGGGAGTCCGGTCAAGGGCCGAACGGCGGTGTCAGCGCGTGGTACGGGGCCGCGGCTGGCAGCGCGGGCAGGAGAAGGAGCTGCGGTTCATGAACGCCTCGCGGCGGATCGGGGTGCCGCAGCGGCGGCACGGCTCGTCCGTGCGGCCGTAGACGTTCAGGCTGCGGTCGAAGTAGCCGGAGGCGCCGTTGACGTTGACGTACAGCGCGTCGAAGGAGGTGCCGCCCTGGTCGAGCGCCTCGGCCATGACCTCGCCGGCGGCCTCGAGCACGGCGACGCCCTGCTTCCGGGTCAGCTTCTCGGTGGGCCGGGCGCCGTGCAGGCGGGTCCGCCACAGCGCCTCGTCCGCGTAGATGTTGCCGATCCCGGACACGATCGTCTGGTCCAGCAGTGCCCGCTTGATCTCGGTGCGGCGGCGGCGCATGGCGGCCACCGCGCCGTCGAGCGAGAACAGCGGGTCCATCGGGTCCCGGCCGATGTGCGCGACGGGCTCGGGCAGCAGGCCGCCGCCCGCCGCATCGGTGAGCGGGTGGACCGACAGGCCCCCGAAGGTGCGTTGGTCGACGAACCGCAGCTCGGGGCCCTCGTCGTCGAACCGCAGGCGGATCCGGAGGTGCTTCTCGTCCGGCCGCTCCGGGGTGGCGACGAGCATCTGGCCGCTCATCCCGAGATGGGCGAGGATCGCGTCGTCGCCCGGACCCGCGGCGTCGAGCTCGAGCCAGAGGTACTTGCCGCGGCGGCGGGCCGCGCTGATCGTGCGACCCTTCAGCCGGGCCGCGAAGTCCTCGCCGCCCGCGAGGTGCCGGCGCACCGCGCGCGGGTGCGCGACGGTGACCTCGACGATCGTCCGGTCGAGGACGTGGTCGGCGAGTCCGCGCCGGACCACCTCGACCTCGGGCAGCTCCGGCACGTCAGCTCCAGGTGGTCACCGCTGCGCCTGGGGCGACTTCTGCGTCTCGTCCGTGATGGTGCGCCAGGCGAGCGCGGCGGCCTTCTGCTCGGCCTCCTTCTTGGTGCGCCCGTCCCCGGAGCCCAGCTCGCGCCCCCCGACGACAGCGGTGGCCGTGAAGGTCTTGAGGTGGTCCGGGCCCTCCTCGGCGATCCGGTACTCCGGCACGCCGAGGCCCTCGGACGCGGTGAGCTCCTGGAGGCTGGTCTTCCAGTCCAGGCCCGCGCCGAGCAGCGGGGCGCCCTGCAGCAGGTCGCCGAACAGCCGGTGCACCAGGGAGCGGGCCGTCTCCAGCCCGTGCTCGAGGTAGACGGCGCCGATCAGGGCCTCGGTCGCGTCGGCCAGGATGCTCGCCTTCTCCCGGCCCCCGGTGAGCTCCTCACCGCGGCCGAGATAGACGTACGCGCCCAGCCCGTGCCCGGACAGCGTGCCCGCCACGCCCGCCAGCGCGTGCATGTTGACCACGCTCGCCCGCAGCTTGGCCAGCTGTCCCTCCGGCAGCTCCGGGTGGTCCCGGTACAGCCGCTCGGTGACGATGATGCCGAGCACCGAGTCGCCGAGGAACTCCAGCCGCTCGTTGGTCGGCAGGCCGCCGTGCTCGTACGCGTACGAGCGGTGCGTGAGGGCGAGCGTGAGCAACTCGGCGCCGATCTCGACGCCGAGTGCCTCCAGCAGCGGGCTGCGGTCCTCGCGCGGCCCCGTGACGCTCTTGTCGCCCACCGGCGGATCAGGCCGGTCGGACGACCTGACGACCGTCGTACTGCCCGCAGACGGGGCAGGCGACGTGCGGCGGCTTCAGCTCGCCGCAGGCGCGGTTGTTGCAGGCGACGAGGGTCGGCGCGCTGGCCTTCCACTGCGCCCGACGAGAGCGCGTGTTGGACCGCGACATCCGGCGCTTGGGTACGGCCACGGCAGATCTCCTACGGTTGTGCTCGAGAGTCTTGCGACGTCGAGACGTCTTCAGTCGGAAGGCAGGCGCTCACGCAGAGCGGCCCACCGGGGATCCAGTGTCTCATGCCGGTGGTCGGGCCCGAGATCGGCCCGTCTCCCACCGCACTCCGGGCACAGACCGGGGCAGTCGTCGCTGCACAACGGGGCGAGCGGGAGCTCCAGCACGATCGTGTCCCGCACGGTCTGCTCGAGGTCCACCCGGTCGTCGACGACCCGCGGGATCTCGTCCTCGTCGGTCGTCTCCTCGGTGACGCTGTCCGGGTACGCGAACAGCTCCTCGATGCGCACCTCGAGGTCCTCGCCCAGCTCGTCGAGGCACCGGGAGCACTCGCCCTCCAGGTGCGCCGACGCCGTCCCGGAGACGTAGACGCCCTCGCTCACCGACTCCAGCCGCAGGTCCAGCTCCACGGGGCTGCCCGGGGGCACGGCGAGGACGCCGACCAGGCCGATGGCCTCGTCGGCGCGCTCGGTCCCCGGGCCGGGGACGGAGCGGGCGACGGTGCGCATGGTGCCCGGACGACGGCCCATCTCGCGGGTGGAGAACACCCAGGGGCTGGTCTCGGGACGGGGTTCGGGGGCGCGGTTCGTGCTCATGACGTGCGCGAGGATACGCGCAGTTCGCAGCCCCCCGTCCAGCACGACCCGCCCGCCCTCACCCCGACCCGCACCGCTGGTTCCGCGAGTCGCGCCCTGGGCTCCCGCGAGTCGCGCTGTGAGCTTCCGCGAGTCGCGCTGTGAGCTTCCGCGAGTCGCGCTGTGAGCTTCCGCGAGTCGCGAGTTCGAGGACCGCGAGTCGCGAGTTCGGGCACCGCGAGTCGGCAGTTCCCCGGACACCGAGTGTGCAGAGCCTGCAGACGACCGGACGCGCAGCCTCCCCCTCAGCGACGGGCGCGCGCCGGGAAGGCCTCGGCGACGGCGGCGGCGAGCTCCAGGAAGGCGTCCCGCGTAGCGGGGCGCAGCCGCCCCGCGTCGATCCGCCCGCCCGTCGCGAGGTGCGGGTCGTGCGGCACCTCGACCACCGCGCGGCAGCGGACGCCGAAGTGCTCGCGCAGCGCCGGGGCGTCGATCTCGCGCCCCGCGCGCCCGACCAGGACCACGACGGCGTCGGACACCAGCCGCTCGTGCCCGTGCGCCACCAGCCAGTCGAGGGTCTTGCTGGCCCGGCCCGCCCCGTCGACCGTCGGCGCGCCGACGACGACCAGCGAGTCGGTGACGTCGAGCGTCCCGGCCATCGCCGAGTGGACCATGCCCGTGCCGGAGTCCGTGATCATGACGCTGAAGAACCGGGCGAGCACCTCGTCGGCGCGCAGGTACTCGTCCCGGGTGAAGGCCTCCCCCGCCGCCGGGTCCTGTTCGGAGGCGAGCACCTGCAGCCGGCCCGCGAGGCTCGTGTAGCGCGAGACGGCGGTCCAGGAGTCGATGGCGCCGAGGTCGTCGAGCAGGTCGCGGACGGTGCGGTCGCTGTGTCCGGTGAGCCGGTCGGCGAGCGTGCCGGCGTCGGGGTTGGCGTCGAGCGCCAGGATGCGGTCGCCGCGGTGCTCGGCGAGGGCGAGTCCCAGGCAGGCGGTCACCGTGGTCTTGCCCACGCCGCCCTTCAGCGAGGTCACCGCCACCCGGTGGGTCCCGGCGAGGTGGCTGCGCACCCGGGCGAGCCGGTCCTGGGCGGCGAGCTGCGCCGGGCCGGGACCTGGGTCGACCCGACCGAGCGTGGCGGTGTGGAGGATCCTGCGCCAGCCGCGGTCGGGCACGGGGCCGCGGGCCCGCACGAGCGCGTCCGGGTCGAAGGCGCGGAGGTGGGCGGACCCGGCCGGACGACGCGCCGGCTCGGCCTGCTCGACCGAGGGCAGGCCGGAGGGGTCGGCGAACCAGGCACCGGCCTCGGCGCCCTGCCGCTGCGGGTACGCCGCCCGCGGTTCGCGCCCGTCGTGCTCCGCCACCGTCGTCTCCCCTTCGCCGGACCCCGTCGGCTCGCCGTGCAGGCGGTGGCCGTACCGCTCCCACCAGGTCGCCGGATCCGGCTCGTCGTGGCGGGCCATGCGCGCAGAGTAGTCCGACGGGCACGCAGTGTTGAGAGGATTGACCGGATAGTGATCGGCAGGGCGGCCGCCGGAGAGTTGCTCCGGGAACGCAAGTGATCGCGTCCTGCGGTGCACCGCGGCCACCCACGGCCGTGATGCACCAAGCGGAACGCGCCGGGGCCATCGGCACCGCCCAGGGGCCTCGCCCTCAGTCGATCAGGTCCATCCCCGTCCCCGTGCGCCCGTGCAGGGCGGTGGCGGGGGAACCGTTGGGCGAGCCGCCCTTCCACAGCTGGCTGCGCCCCCGGCTGACCGTGCGCAGGGCCTTGGTGAGGGTGTCCTCGAACTCGGCGAGCTTGGCGTCGACGTAGCCGTCGCACTCCTGCCGGAGCCGGTCGGCCTCGCCGTCGGCGGTGTCGACGATCCGGGCCGCCTCGGTGTGCGCCGCCCGGACGACCTCGGTGCCGGACACGAGCCGGGCCTGCTCGGCCTGCCCGTCGGCGACGTACCGGTCGTGCGCGGCGCGGCCGGCCTCGGCGAGCCGGTCGGCGTCGTGCCGGGCCCGCTCGGTGAGCTCCTCGTACTCCTGCCGGCCGTCGGCGATCATGGTGTCGGCCTCGTGCCGGGCGTCGGCGAGGGTGCGCTCGGCCTCCTCGCGGGCCTCGGCCACCAGCCGTTCGGCCTCGGCCCGGGCCTCGGCGAGCATCTCCTCGGCCTCGGTCGAGGCGGCGGTGCGGGTCTCCTCGGCCTCCCGCTCCGCCTCGCCGACGATCTCGTCGCGCCGGTCGAGGACGTCCTGGGCGTCGTCGAGCTCGCCCGGGATCGCCTCGCGCAGGTCGTCGAGCAGGTCGAGGACGTCGCCGCGCGGCACCACGCAGTTGGCGGTCATGGGGACGCCGCGCGCCTCCTCCACCACCGTCACCAGTGCGTCGAGCGACTCGAAGACCCTGTACACGGCCGCGATCCTCTCACCGGCGGGCCCGCGTTCCCCGTATTGCCCGCGCCCAGGGCGTGTCAAGTTCCGTCCGGGTGATCACCGGCATGATCCGCGCGGCACGCGGGTAGGAGCCTCAGTTGCGCTCGGCGATCCGGTCGAGGAGCTGGCGGTGCACCGAGGGCGGGAGCAGGTGCGCGACGTCGCCGCCGTAGGTCGCGACCTCCTTGACCAGCGAGCTGGACAGGAAGCTGAACTCGGGGTTGGTCGACATGAACAGCGTGTCGACGCCGGAGAGCCGCTGGTTCATCTGCGCCATCTGCAGCTCGTAGTCGAAGTCGGTGACGGCGCGCAGGCCCTTGACGATCGCCTTGATGTCGTGGGTGCGGCAGTAGTCGACGAGCAGGCCGTGGAAGGAGTCCGCGCGGACGTTCGGGAGGTCGGCCGTGACCTCCTCCAGCATCGCGATGCGCTCCTCGACGGAGAACAGGCCCTGCTTCTTCTTGTTGATCAGCACGGCGACGACGACCTCGTCGAACAGGCCGGCGGCCCGGGAGATGACGTCGAGGTGGCCGAGCGTCACGGGGTCGAACGAGCCGGGACAGACCGCGCGCCTCATCGCTGCGCCTCAGTTGGCATGGCCGGACCGTAACAGCCGCCGACGTGGATCACCGTGTCCCCGTAACGACGCTCACGCACCGCCGCGAACCCCTCCGGCCACGGGAACCCGCCCTTCGACCTGGCCCGCTCGACGACCACCACCGCCTCGGCCGCGATCCACCCCGTCCGACGTCCGGTGTGCAGCCACCGCGCGATCGCCTCGTCCGGCTCGGCGTACGGCGGGTCGACGAACACGAGGTCGTGGGCGTGTGGCGGCGCGGTCTCCAGCACCGTCCCCGCCGGCCCGTACCGCACGTCCCCGCCGAGCCCGACGAGGGCGACGTTGGCCCGCAGCACCGCGACCGCGCGCCGGTCCAGCTCCACGAAGGTCGCCTCCGCCGCGCCCCGCGACAGCGCCTCCAGTCCGAGGGCCCCGGTGCCCGCGCAGAGGTCGAGCACGACGGCGTCGACCAGCCCGGGATCGTGCTCGAGCGCGGAGAACAGCGCCTCCCGCACCCGGTCCGACGTCGGCCGGGTCCCGTCCGAGGGCACGCGCAGCCGCCGCCCCCGCGCCTCCCCGGCGATGATCCGCGTCACCGATCCCTCTCCCGACATGCACGAACGGCACTCCCGCTCATACCTAGCGCACGAGAGTGCCGTTCGTGCAGCGAGGGGCTACTCGATCTCCAGCAGCAGGTCGCCGCCCTCCACCTGCTGGACCTTGCCGATGGCCAGCCGCTTGACCGTGCCGCCGCGCTGGGCGGAGATGCTGGCCTCCATCTTCATCGCCTCGATGGTGGCGACGGTCTGCCCGGCGGACACCGCGTCGCCCTCGCCGACCTGCAGCGTGACGACGCCGCCGAACGGCGCGGCGACGTGGTGGTCGTTGCCCCGCTCGGCCCTCTCCGCGGCCTTGACGTCCGTCTGGATGGACCGATCGCGCACCGACACCGGCCGCAGCTGCCCGTTGAGCGTGGTCAGCACGGTGCGGTAGCCGCGCTCGTCGGGCTCGGAGATCGCCTCCAGCTCGATCAGCAGCGTGACGCCCTGCTCGAGGGTGACGGTGTGCTCGATGTCCGGCTCGAGGCCGTAGAAGAAGTCCTTCGACGACAGCACGCTGGTGTCGCCGTAGTGCTCCCGGTGGGCGTCGAACTCCTTGGTCGGGCCGGGGAACAGCAGCCGGTTCAGCGTCGTGCGCCGCTCGTCGCGCAGCCCGCGCCGGTCCTCGATGGACAGCTCCGGGTGCTCGGCCTCCGGCGAGCGGCCCTCCAGCGCCCGGGTGCGGAAGGGCTCGGGCCAGCCGCCGGGCGGGTCGCCCAGCTCGCCGCGCAGGAACCCGATGACCGAGTCCGGCACGTCGAACTTGCCCGGGTCGGACTCGAAGTCCTCGGCCGTGACCCCCGCCCCGACCAGGTGCAGGGCAAGGTCGCCGACCACCTTGGACGACGGCGTGACCTTCACCAGGCGACCGAGCATCCGGTCCGCGGCGGCGTAGCAGTCCTCGATCAGCTCGAACCGGTCCCCCAGCCCGAGGGCGATCGCCTGCTGGCGCAGGTTGGACAGCTGTCCACCCGGGATCTCGTGGTGGTACACCCGGCCGGTCGGCGAGGCGAGCCCGGACTCGAACGGCGCGTAGACCTTCCGCACCGCCTCCCAGTACGGCTCCAGGTCGGACACGGCCTGCAGCGACAGCCCCGAGGCCCGCTCGGTGTGGTCGGTCGCGGCGACCAGCGCCGACAGCGACGGCTGCGACGTGGTCCCGGCCATCGAGGCGACGGCGCCGTCGACGGCGTCCACCCCGGCGTCGATCGCGGTGATCAGCGTGGCCAGCTGGCCGCCGGCGGTGTCGTGGGTGTGCAGGTGCACGGGCAGGTCGAACCGGCTGCGCAGGGCCTCGACGAGGGTGCGCGCGGCCGGCGGGCGCAGCAGCCCGGCCATGTCCTTGATCGCCAGCACGTGCGCGCCGGCCTCGACGATCTGCTCGGCCAGCCGCACGTAGTAGTCGAGGGTGTAGAGCTGCTCGCCCGGGTCGGACAGGTCGGCGGTGTAGCACAGCGCGACCTCGGCGACCGCGGTCCCGGTCTCCCGCACCGCGTCGATCGCCGGGCGCATCTGGGAGATGTCGTTGAGCGCGTCGAAGATCCGGAAGATGTCCATGCCGGTCTTCGCGGCCTCGGCGACGAAGGCGTCCGTGACCTCGGTCGGGTACGGCGTGTAGCCGACGGTGTTGCGCCCGCGCAGCAGCATCTGCGTGCAGATGTTCGGCACGACCTCCTTCAGCGCCGCGAGCCGCTCCCACGGGTCCTCGGCCAGGAACCGCAGCGCGACGTCGTAGGTCGCCCCGCCCCAGCACTCCAGGCTGAGCAGCTGCGGTGCCATCCGCGCGACGTGCGGGGCCACCGCGAGCAGGTCCCGCGTCCGGATCCGGGTGGCCAGCAACGACTGGTGCGCGTCCCGGAACGTGGTGTCGGTGATCGCGACGGCCTTCTGGTCACGCAACCGCTGCGCGAACTTCTCCGGCCCGAGCTCGCGCAGCAGCTGCGCGGACCCGGCGGGCGCCTCGGCGTTCAGGTCGAGCGGCGGCAGCTTGTCGACGGGTTCGACGACCTCGGGGCGCGGACCGTTCGGCCTGTTCACCGTGGTCTCGGCCAGGTACGCCAGCATCCGCGAGCCGCGGTCGGCGGACGGACGCGCCCTGAGCAGATCCGGTCGGTCCCCGATGAAGCTCGTGGTGATCCGCCCGGCGGCGAAGTCCGGGTCGTCGAGCACCGCGGCGAGGAAGGGCAGGTTCGTGGAGACGCCGCGGATCCGGAACTCCGCGATCGCCCGGCGGGCGCGGCGCACGGCGTTGGCGAAGTCGTGGCCGTGGCAGGTCAGCTTGACCAGCATCGAGTCGAAGTGCGCCGACACCTCGGCGCCGGTGTGCACCGTGCCGCCGTCGAGCCGCACGCCGGGGCCGCCGGGCGAGCGGTAGGCGCTGATCACACCGGTGTCGGGGCGGAACCCGTTGGCCGGGTCCTCGGTCGTCACGCGGCACTGCAGCGCCGCGCCGGAGAGCGTGACCTCGTCCTGGGTCAGGTGCAGCTCCGGCAGCGTCATCCCCGAGGCGATGCGCAGCTGGGCGATCACCAGGTCCCGGTCGGTCACCTGCTCGGTCACGGTGTGCTCGACCTGGATGCGCGGGTTCATCTCGATGAACACGTGGTTGCCGCGCTCGTCGACCAGGAACTCGACGGTGCCCGCGTTGCGGTAGCCGATGTGGCGGGCGAAGTTGACCGCGTCCGTGCAGATGCGCTCGCGCAGCTCCGGGTCCAGGTTCGGCGCGGGCGCGATCTCCACGACCTTCTGGTGGCGCCGCTGCACCGAGCAGTCCCGCTCGAACAGGTGCACGACGTCGCCCTCGCCGTCGGCCAGGATCTGCACCTCGATGTGCCGCGGGTTCACCACCGCCTGCTCGAGGAACACGGTGCCGTCACCGAAGGCCGACTCGGCCTCCCGGGAGGCGGCCTCGACGGCGTCGCGCAGGTCGGCCGGGTTCTCCACCCGCCGCATCCCGCGCCCGCCACCGCCGGCCACGGCCTTGACGAAGATCGGGAACCCGACGTCGTCGGCCGCGGCGAGCAGGGTCTCCACGTCGTCCGAGGGTTCGGACGACTTCAGCACCGGCACCCCGGCCTCGCGCGCGGCCCCGACGGCGCGGGACTTGTTGCCGGTCAGGTGCAGGACATCGGACGGCGGCCCGACGAAGGTGATACCGGCTTCGTGGCAGGCGGCGGCGAGGTCCGGGTTCTCGGACAGGAAGCCGTAGCCGGGGTAGACGGCGTCGGCGCCCGCCTTCTTCGCCGCCTTGATGATCTCCTCGACCGACAGGTACGCCCGCACCGGATGGCCGCGCTCGCCGATCAGGTACGACTCGTCGGCCTTCGCCCGGTGCAGCGAGTTGCGGTCCTCGTACGGGAACACCGCCACCGTCGAGATCCCCAGCTCGAACGCGGCCCGGAACGCCCGGATCGCGATCTCCCCGCGGTTGGCCACCAGCACTTTCGAGAACATCCGGCTCCCTGGTCCGTCGGACGTGACGTGCGCCCGCGCCGCGGTGGCGGCGGGGACGGGGAATCGTGGCACGCGGCCAGGACGCCCGTCGACCGCTGAACCACCAGATGGGACGGGGTACGGGGCGCCCCCGTGCAGCCCGTCCGAAGCCGACGATCTGAGACGCCGCTGAGACCGGCGTGGCCCCGAAACAGGGGCGACCGTGACATTCCCCCGCAGGGTCGATGCACGTCACCACCCGTTCGGGTACCAAGGAGTCATGACACGGCGTCCGCATCACCCGGGCGGCTACGGCGGGCCCGGCTACGGCCGGGGCCACGGTCCCCGCTGGGACAACCCGGGTGAGCGGGCGGCACGGCGGGTGCGCCGGATGGCGTCCGGACCGCCGCACCGGCACCACGGCCCGTACCGGCCGGGGATGGCCGTGCCCTCGCCCTGGATCGCGCTGCCGCTGATCATCGTGCTGATCGGGTTGGTGGGCAGCGCCGCGGCCGCGACGGCCTTCGCCGCGGTCTCCTTCTCCCCCCTGTTCCTGCTCGCCGTCGTCGCGATCACGGCGCACCGGGCCGGGCGGCGCCGCCCGATCCCCCCGCCGCCGGCCGCGGCACCCCGCCCGCAGGCCCCGCCGGCACCGCCGTGGACGCAGGCCCGCGCGCGGTTCGACCGGCTGCGCGAGGAGTACACCGCCTACGAGTGCGACCCGATGGCCGTGCTGCGGCTGCCCGCCCTGGCGGACGTGTCGGTGCCCAGCACCGGGCGGTTCGTCGAGGCGTTCGCCGAGGCCCAGGCCCTGGACACGGACACCCGGCCCGCAGACCGCCACCACGCCGAGATGTTCGTCGCCGCCGTCGACCGGGCGGTGCGGGCGTGGGAGGCCGCGCGGGACGCCGCCGAGCGGATCCGGCACTCCTCGCTCTCGCCGTCGGAACGTGCGTCGGTGGAGCGGGCGATCAAGCTGCTGACCACCGCTCGGGACTCGGACAACGACGCCGAGCGCCTCGCCGCGTACGCGATGGCCCGTTCCGAGCTGGCCCGGCTGGAGAAGGCGGGCGTGGTGCACCTGCCGCGCGCCGCCGTCGCCGCGCTGGAGAACGACGGCCGGGGCCAGCTCAGCGCGTAGTCCGCGAGTCGACGGTTCCGGGACACCGAGTTGCACATTCCGGGATGTCCCGAGCTGTGCGGTTCGGACTTCTGAAAGTGCCGACTCGCGCTACCGGAACTCCCGACTCGCGGAAGCCCACAGCGCGACCCGCGGAAGCCCACAGCGCGACCCGCGGAAGCCCACAGCGCGACCCGCGGAAGCCCACAGCGCGACCCGCGGAAGCCCACAGCGCGACCCGCGGAAGCCCACAGCGCGACCCGCGGAAGCTGGAAGCGCGACTCGCGGAGGTTCCGGGGCTACACCTTGTCGAGGTAGGCGGCGGACTCCTCGTCCCCCACCGTCTCGGCGACGAGGGCACGCAGGCCGGGGTGGTGGGCCAGGCCCGGGTCCGAGGCGACCAGCCGGGCCGCGGACAGCCGGGCCTCCGAGATCACGTTCTCGTGCCGCAGCAGGGACAGCAGCTTCAGGCCCGACCGCCGCCCGGACTGCGAGGAGCCCAGGATGTCGCCCTCCCGGCGCAGCTCCAGGTCCAGCCGGGCGAGCTCGAACCCGTCCGTGGTGGAGGCGACCGCGTCGAGCCGCTCACGGGCGGTGGTGCCGCCCGGCATGTCCGTGACCAGCAGGCACACCCCGGGCGCCGAGCCCCGGCCCACCCGACCGCGGAGCTGGTGCAGCTGGGACAGCCCGAACCGGTCCGCGTCCATGATGATCATGCCGGTGGCGTTGGGGACGTCGACGCCCACCTCGATCACCGTGGTGGCCATGAGGACGTCGAGCTCGCCGGCGTCGAAGGCGCGCATGACCGCGTCCTTCTCGTCCGCCGGCAGCTTGCCGTGCAGGATCCCGATCCGCAGCCCCGCCAGCGGCCCCTCGGCGAGCTTGGGCCCGATGTCGAGCACCGCGAGCGGGGGCCGGCGCTCGCCGTCCTCCCCGTCCGCCTCGGCGTCGTCCGGGTCCTCGGCGTCCTCGGGATCCCGGCCCTTCTTCTTCGGGTTCGCGTACTCGCCGCCCACCCGCGGGAACACGACGTAGCACTGGTGCCCCGCCGCGACCTCCTCGCGGATGCGCGCCCACACCCGCTCCAGCCACGAGGGCTTCTCCCCCGCCGGCACCACAGTGGTCCTGATCGGTGAGCGGCCCTTGGGCAGCTCGGTGAGCGCCGAGACCTCCAGGTCGCCGTAGACCGTCATGGCGACGGTCCGCGGGATCGGCGTGGCCGTCATGACCAGCAGGTGCGGGGTGCGCTCGCCACGCCCGCGCAACGCGTCCCGCTGCTCGACGCCGAACCGGTGCTGCTCGTCGACCACCACGAGGCCGAGCTCGGCGAAGCCCACCGTGTCCTCGATGATCGCGTGCGTCCCGACCACGATCCCCGCGACCCCGGACTGGATGTCCAGCAGGGCCTGCCGGCGCTCCGCCGTGGACATCGAGCCCGTGAGCAGCGTGATCCTCGTGGCCCCGTCCGACGAGCCGAGCTCGCCGCCGGCGCCGAGCGGCCCCAGCATCGCCCGCAGCGACCGCGCGTGCTGGGTGGCCAGCACCTCGGTGGGGGCGAGCATCGCGGCCTGCCGCCCGTTGTCGACGACCTGCAGCATCGCCCGCAGCGCGACGACGGTCTTGCCCGCGCCCACGTCCCCCTGCACGAGCCGGTTCATCGGCAGCGGCCGGCCGAGGTCCTCGGCGATCTCCTCGCCGACCGACTTCTGCCCCGCGGTGAGCGGGAACGGCAGGATCGCGTCGAACGCCTCGAGCAACCCGCCCGCCTTGCGCGGCGACGGCGCCGCGGGCCGGTGCATCGCCCGCTCCCGCTGCAGCGACAGCGCGAGCTGGACGCCGAACGCCTCGTCCCACACCAGGCGGCCCTTGGCCGCGTGCCGGTCCGCCTCGGACTGCGGCACGTGGATCTTGCGCAGCGCGGCGCCCAGCGGCATGAGCTCGTGCTCCTGCCGCAGGTCCTCCGGCAGCGGGTCGGTCGGGTCGTCGAGCAGGGCGAGCACCTGGCGGACGCTGCGCGCGATGGCCTGCGAGCGGACGCCCTTGGTGGCCGGGTAGATGGAGATGAACGGCCGGTCCTCGGCGTCCTCCTCCAGCTCCTCGAACTCGGGGTGGGTGAGCTGCAGCGTGGTCTGCCGGCCGCTCCGGAACACCGACACCGTGCCGGAGAACATCAACGTGCGCCCGACCTGGATGAAGGACTGCACCTTCTGCGCGTTGAAGAACGTGCACGAGAGGGTCGCGCCCTTGGCGTCCCGGATCGTGCAGTTCATCAGCTTGCCGCGCCGGGTGCGCATCGGACGGGTGGTCGCCGACTCCACCGTGGCGATCACCGTGACGTACTCGCCCACCTCGAGCCCGGCGATGTCGGTGAGCTTGCCGCGCTCGACGTACCGGCGCGGGTAGTGCCGCACCAGGTCGCCGACGGTGTGCAGCTCGAGCTTGCCGCCCAACGCGTTCGCCGAGGTCCTGCCGATCACGTCGACCAGGCGGGTGTCCAGGTCGATCCTCGCGAGGGCCACGCTCACTCCACCCCCAGCACGAGCGGGAAGTCCACCTGCCCGCCGCGGTAGACCACGACGTCGACCTCCGGGTGGGTGCGGCGCAGGTCCTCGGCCAGCCCGCTGCCCAGCTCCTCGGGCGCGTCGGCGCCCAGCAGCGCGGTGACGAGCTCACCCCCCGGCGTCAGCATGCGGTGAGCCAACCACAGGGCACCGACAGTCAGGTCGGGGGCGATGAGCACGACCTCGCCCTCGCTCATCCCGAGCACCTCGCCCGGGGCGCAGCGGCCCACCCAGGTCAGCGCCTCCGCCTCCGCCACGACCAGCCCGCCGGTGCGGGTGCCGGCGGCGGCCTCGGCCATGGCGACGACGTCGTCGGCCGCGTTGCGGGACAGGTCGTGCACGGCCAGCGCGGCGAGGCCCTGCGGCACCGAGGTCGCGGGGACGACGACCGTCTCGCGGCCCTCGTCCCGCGCCGCGCCGGCGACCCGGGCGGCCAGGTCGAGCAGCCCGGCGTCGCAGGTCATGAGGGCGACGTGCGCGGCCCCGGTGGCCTCGACGGCGTCCGCCAGCTCCCGGCCCGAGACCGTGTGCCCGGGCCGGGTCTCCAGCACGTCCGCCCCGGCCCCCCGCGCCAGCTGCGCGACCCCGGCGCCCGAGGCGATCATCAGCACCGCGCGCGGGCGGCGGAAGCTGGGCCGCGCGGGCTCGGGCGGGCGATCGTCGAAGCGCATGACGGTGATCCGGTGCGGGCGGCCCGCCTCGATCCCGGCCTCGATCGCCGCGCCGACGTCCGTGCAGTGCACGTGCACGTTCCACGTCCCGGACCCGTCGCCGACGACGACCACGGAGTCCCCGAGCGAGGTCAGCCGGGCGCGCAGGCCGGACACGGCGTCGTCGGAGGTCCGGTCGAGCAGGTACATGACCTCGCTGTCGTACTGCTCGTCGCCGGACTCGCGGGTGGCGGTGAGCGCCGCACGGTCCCGGACGACGACCCGCGAGCGCTCGGGGACGCGCCCGGCACACGCCTCGACCAGGGCGTCGAGCACCACGGCGACCCCCAGCCCGCCCGCGTCGACCACCCCGGCCCGGCTCAGCTCGGCGAGCTGACCGGTCGTGCGGGCGACGGCGGCGTGGGCGGCGTCGGCGACCACGGCCGGGTCCCCGCCGAGCTCCGCGCAGGCCTCGGCGGCCGCGGCGATGACGGTGAGCATCGTGCCCTCGCGCGGCTCGGCGACGGCCGCGGTGGCCAGCTCGGCGGCCCGGCGCAGCGCGCCCGTGAGGTCCTCGCCGGCGCCGACCGCCTCGGCGAGCCCGCGCAGCAGCTGGGAGAGGATGGTCCCGGAGTTCCCGCGGGCCCCGCGCAGCGCGCCCTTGGCCAGCGCGGCGGCGGTCTCGGCCGGGTCCTCCGTCTCCGGGAGCGCGTCCGCCCCGGCCCGCATGGTGAGGAGCATGTTGGTGCCGGTGTCCGCGTCGGCGACCGGGAAGACGTTGATCGCGTCGAGCTCGCCGCGGTGCCGTTCGAGCCCGGCCACGGCGGCGGCGGCCCAGCGCCGGAGCAGGGCGGCGTCGAGCGTCGGGGGCACGCCCCCACCCTATCGAGGGGCCGCCGCCGGTGATCCCGGTCGGCCGCGGCGGGGGGCCGGTGGGAGGGCCGGCGGACGGGCGGTTACCCTGGACGACACGTGCCCGGGGAGACCCGGGCCTCGCAACGTTGTCTGTCTACCCCGAGGAGTGTCCGACGTGGCTGCCGTCTGCGACGTCTGCGGCAAGGGTCCGGGCTTCGGCATGTCCGTCTCGCACTCGCACCGCCGTACCCACCGCCGCTGGAACCCGAACATCCAGACCGTGCGCGCGAAGGTCGACGGTGGCAACCGTCGGCGCCTGAGCGTGTGCACCTCCTGCCTGAAGGCGGGCAAGGTCGCGCGCGCCTGACGGCGCGACCCGCGAGACGCCAGACGGGGCGGCCTCCCTCGGGAGGCCGCCCCGTCGTCGTGCGTGGAGGACGATCTGTGGCCGAGAACGCCTCGACCGCGGGCCGATCGTCGGGTTAGCCTCACCTCAGTCGAGCGCTGCCGACACGAGGGAGGCTGCCGTGGGGCTTCGTCTGCCGCTCGGCGAGGTGACGGTGATCCTGGGCCCCGCCGTGGCCCGTCGGCGGCTCATGTACGCCCTGGACGAGGACCGGACCCGGTGTGCCGACGGGCACGAGGCCGGCGCCCTGCGCCTCACGGCCCGGGTGGCGGACCCGCTCGCGGACCGCATGGCGCGGATCGAGCGGGCGGCGGCCGCGGACACCGCGCTCGTGCTCGTCGACCGTCTCACGGACGGCCTGGAGGCGCCGGAGCGACGGCTGCTGCTGCGCGCGGCCCGGCGGCTCGCCCGGCCGGACCGCGCGGTGCTCGTGGAGGACGCGGACCCGGTGGCCGCGCTGGCGCAGGCGGACGGCGCGCTGCGCACGGACCGCTCGGGGGCGGTCGCACCGGAGCCGGTCGACGAGATCGGTTACCTGGCCTCGTAGGTCAGGCAGTCCGCCACGTCCTGGTCCTGCCCGATCTGCACGGACGGGGCGGTGCACTCGAGCTTCTCGTTGTGCCGGCAGTCGGTGCGGTGGCAGGCGCCGACCATGCCGCTGCGGTCGAGGCCACCGCGGAACGAGATCTCGACGAAGGTGCCGCAGTGCGCGTGGTCGCCGGCGATCGTGATCGCCCCGGCGTGGCAGTCCGAGTCCTGGTTGTAGGAGCACGAGTTCACGGAACAGGCCTGCACCTGGGGCATGTCCTGGGTGGTGGTCATGGCCTCGAGCCTGGTCCCGGCCGCCGGTGCCCGCCACCGAATCCAGGCTTGCCTCACTCCCGGTGAGGCCCGCTTCAGAAGCCCGGACGACGTGCGGCGCGATCCGGGCAAACCTCCGCGGCCCGACTCGGATTGTGAACCGGGCCACACGCGGTCGGGTTACGGCAGGCGCCAGTCCACCGGCTCCCCGCCGATCTCCTCCAGCAGGTCGTTCGCCCGGCTGAAGGGCCGCGAGCCGAAGAACCCGCGGTCGGCCGACATCGGGCTCGGGTGCGCGGACTCGATGATCGGGACGTCCACGAGCAGCGGCGCGAGGTTGCGCGCGTCCCGCCCCCACAGGATCGCCACCAGCGGCTCCGCGTCCCGCTCGACGAGCGCGCGGATCGCCTGCTCGGTGACCGCCTCCCAGCCCTTGTCGCGGTGCGAGCCGGGTGAGCCGGGCTCCACGGTCAGGCACCTGTTGAGCAGCAGCACGCCCTGCTTCGTCCACGGCGTGAGGTCGCCGGACGACGGCAGCGGCAGCCCCAGGTCCTCCTGGTACTCCTTGAAGATGTTGACCAGCGAGCGGGGCAGCGGGCGGGTGTCGGCGGACACCGAGAAGGACAGTCCGACGGCGTGCCCCGGCGTCGGGTAGGGGTCCTGCCCCACGATCAGCACCCGGACCTCGTCGAACGGCTGCTGGAAGGCCCGCAGCACGTTCGCCCCCGCGGGCAGGTACTTCCGCCCGGCGGCGAGCTCGGCGCGCAGGAACTCCCCCATCTGCGCCACGACGGGCGCGACGGGCTCCAGCGCCCGGGCCCAGCCCTCCTCGACGACCTCGGCCAGCGGCTTGCCCGCCATCAGACGTCCAGCCGGCGCAGCTCGGCGCGGAACCGCTTGCCGCGCTGCACGTACGAGTCCACGGCGTACTGGAACCGGTCCTCCGGCACCTCGTAGCCCTCACGCACGCGGGCGGGAATGCCCAGGGCCATGCGGCGGGGCGGGATCACGGCGTTCGGCGACACGACCGCGCCGGCCGCCACGACGGCGCCCTCCCCGATCGTCGAGCCGTTGAGCACCACTGAGCCGGAGGAGATCAGCACCCGGTCCGCGATGTCGGCCGCCTCGATGTGCACGTTGTGCCCCACCGTGCAGTCGTTGCCGATCAGCGTGGGCTGCCGCGCGGTGGTGTGGATGATCGAGCCGTCCTGGATGCTGGTGCGCTCGCCGACCACGATGTAACCGTCGTCGCCGCGGAGCACCGCCGTGGGCCACACCGACGCCTGGGCCCCCAGCCTCACGTTCCCGATCACGACCGCGTCCGGGTGGACGTAGGCCTCGGGATGGATGTCGGGTTCGACGTCACCGAGCGCGTAGACAGCCACGCCCGGAGCCTACTTTCGCCCGGCGGGGCCGCCCTCCCGGGCCTCGCGGTCCATCCGCTCGGCCAGCTCGTCGACGACGAGGGCGCGCCGGTCCAGCGTGCCGGTCCGGTAGGCCGAGCGGGCCACGATCTGCGAGATCACCGGCGCCGTCACGGCCTGGAAGAGGATCACCAGGATCAGCGTGGCGGCGTTCTCGAAGTCCAGCCGGATCGCCGTGCCGAGCAGGATCAGCAGCAGGCCGAGGGTCTGCGGCTTGGTCGCGGCCTGCAGCCGGGCCGGCAGGTCCGGCAGCCGGACCAGCCCGATCGCCCCGAGCAGGCAGGACAGCGCCCCGAGCAGCAGGAACACGGCCGAGACGACGTCGGTGATCACGGCGCCTCCGTGGGACCGAGGACGTCGGCTCGGACCGCGGACCCGCTCACCGGTGCCGCTCCCAGCGCTCGACGAGCCGGGCCGCGGTGGCCGATCCCACGAACCCGACGAGCGCGACGGCCGCCATCAGCGGGATCGTGGACCCGTCCCGGTAGATCGCGATGTAGACCGCCGACGCGGCGACGATCAGCACCACGAACACGTCGAGCGCGGCGACCCGGTCCAGCGTCCCCGGCCCGCGCAGCACCCGCGCGACGGTGATCAGCGCGGCCGCCGCGAGCATGCCGAGGACCAGCGCGAAGACGATCGTCATCTCGCCTCCGCGGGAAGAAGGACGTCGGCGGGCCTCACCGCGCCTCCCCCGCGGCCCGCACCACGCGGTCCTGCAACCGCTCCATCTGCCGCCGCACGCGCGTGGCGTCGGCGGCGCTGCGCAGGCCCAGCGCGTAGACGTACAGCCGGCCGCCCGGCCGGTCGATCTGCAGCACGAAGCTCCCCGGGGTCAGTGCCGCCGCGGCGGCGACGAGGGTGGTGACCCGCTCCGATCCGGTGCGCAGCGGCACCGCGACGATCCCGGCCCGCGCCCGCGGGCCGTGGCGGACCGTCTCCCACGCGACCTGTGCGCCGGAGACGACCAGGTCCGCCAGCAGCCAGACCCCGAGCCGCAGCAGCGGCCAGGGCCGGAAGGGCAGCCGGGGCAGGAGCGGCAGCGGGAACAGCGCGGTCACGGCGGCCGCGACCAGGATCCCGCCGAGCACGATCTTCACCGAGATCGTGCCCCAGAGCAGGACCCAGACGACCGTCAGCCAGAGGACCTGCGGCCATCGGCGCAGCACGGTCATCCCGGCCCCCTCGTCCCGGCCCTCGTCCCGGCCCCCCTCACCCCAGCACCGCCTCGATGTAGGGGACGCGGGCGAGCAGGTCCGAGCCCGCCCGCTCGGTGACCGCGGACAGCGGCCCGGCCGCGGCGGCGATCGCGATGCTCACCGCCACCAGGGCGACCGTGGCCGCGTACATCGGCCGGGAGGCGCGGGCGGTGCCGACGACCAGCTCGTCCGTCGGGTCCGGATCGGGCAGCGGCTCCTTCTCGGTGCCCCAGAAGACCCGCACCCAGACCCGGACCACCGCGTACAGGGTGAGCAGGCTTGCCAGGACCACGAACCCGGCGACGACGGCGGTCGCCACGTCCCCGGTGCCCGCCTGCAGGAGGGCCAGCTTGGCCACGAAGCCCGACGTCGGCGGGATGCCGGCGAGGGTGAGCGCCGGGACGGCGAAGAGCACGGCCAGCGCGGGCGAGCGCTTCGCGAGACCGCCCATCGCGTCGATCGAGACCGTGCCCGTCCGGCGCGTGATCAGCCCGCTGACCAGGAACAGCGTGGCCTGCACGGTGATGTGGTGGACGATGTAGAGGGCCGTGCCGGCCGCGCCCCGGGCGTCGTACACCGCGAGCCCGAACAGCATGAACCCGATGTGGCTGACCAGCAGGAAGGACAGCAGGCGGTTGAGGTCGTCCTGGGCGAGCGCGCCGAGCGCGCCCACGACCATGGTCAGCACGGCCAGCACCAGCAGCACGGCGGACGGGCCGGTGCCCGGGAACACCAGCGTCTGGGTGCGCAGCAGCGCGTAGACGCCGACCTTGGTGAGCAGGCCCGCGAACAGCGCGGTGACCGGGGCGGGCGCGTTGGGGTAGCTGTCCGGCAGCCAGAAGTGCAGCGGCACCATCGCCGCCTTGATCCCGAACGTGACGATCGCGAGCATCGACAGCAGCGTCCGCAGCCCGGCCGGCAGCTCCGCCACGCGGCCGGCGAGGTCGGCCAGGTTGACCGTGCCCGTGGCCGCGTACACCAGCGCGATCGTGGTGAGGAACAGCAGCGAGGACGTCAGCGAGATGATCACGTACGTCATGCCGGACCGGATCCGCGAGGCGCTGGTGCGGCGGGTGATCAGCACGTAGGACGCGGCCAGCATGATCTCGAACGCCACGAACAGGCTGAACAGGTCGCCGGTCAGGTAGGCCAGCGACACGCCCGTGGACAGCAGCAGGAAGATCGGGTGGAAGGTGGTGCTGGCGGTCTCCCGGCCGTAGTCGGAGATCCGCTGGCCGATCGCGTAGACCAGCACCGCGAGCGTGACCACCGTGGAGATCAGCAGCAGCAGCGCGGAGAGCCGGTCGGCCACCAGCACGATCCCGACGGGCGCGGGCCAGCCGCCCAGCTCGGCGACGACGGGGCCGTCGCGGTGCGCCGCGACGAGCAGCACCGCGGCCACCACCGAGACCGCGGCGAGCACCACGATCCCGATCAGCCGCTGGGTCCGCGCCGAGCGGGCGGCCAGCACCGTGAGGGCCGCGCCGAGGACGGGCAGCAGGACGGGCAGCGTGACGAGCGTGCTCACCGGGCCGCCCCGCTGCCCGCGGTGCCCGGCACGGCCTCGGCGGGCTCGTCCGTGCGGTCCGAGGCCGCCGCCGAGCCGGGGTCCTCCTCGTCCTCCGGGACCTCGGCGTCCTCCTCCATCGAGCCCTCGGGACGCGCGCGTTCGGCGACGCGGCGGTCCTCGACGTCGTCCTGGACCTCGTCCCGCCCGGTCAGCACCCAGCTGCGGTAGCCCAGGGCCAGCAGGTAGGTGGTGAGCGCGAAGGTGATCACGACGGCGGTGAGCGCGAGGGCCTGCGGCAGCGGGTCGGCGAACTCCTCGGGCAGGGCCGTGCCCAGCACGGGGGCGCGGGCGGGCGGGCCGCCGGCGAGCTGCAGCAGCAGGTTGGCGCCGTGGCCGAGCACCACGATGCCGATCAGGATCCGCATCAGCGAGCGCTGCAGCAACAGGTAGAAGCCCACGGAGTAGAGGACGGCCAGCACGACGGCCATCGCGACGTTGATCGTGATCACGGGCCCGCCTCCTCGCCGGCGGCGTCCCGGGCGTCCCGCTCGATCCCGCTGCCGAGCGAGCGCAGCAGGTCGAGGACCACGCCGATGATCAGCAGGTACACGCCGATGTCGAGGAGCAGGCTGGAGACCAGGTCGACCGTGCCGATCAGCGGGATCTCGACCGACACCGTGGCACTGGCCAGCACCGGCGCACCGAACGCCGCCGGGGCGAGCGCCGAGAGGACCGCGATCAGCAGGCCGAGCCCCATCAGGACCGGCGGCCGCAGGCTGAGCCGTGAGCCGATCTCGGCGCCCTCGGAGCCGCCGCCCGCGATGTAGCGCAGCACGAAGGCCAGCCCGGCCACGAGGCCGCCGGAGAACCCGCCGCCCGGCGCGTAGTGCCCCACGATCAGCAGGTAGACCGAGAAGACCAGCACCGTCGGGAAGAGGAACCGGGCGGCGGCCTCCAGCAGCAGGGTGCGGTCGGTACGCACCGGGCAGGCCCCGGGCAGGGTCCACTCCCCCTCCGGCTCGTCCCAGTGCGTGAAGGGCACCTTCTCCGGGGCGCTCATCCGAGGACCTCCCTCTCGTGCTCGGGGGTGCCGCCGCCGGCCCGGCGCTTCCCGTCGAACCGGGTGGCCAGCACCAGGCTCGCGGTGCCGGCCGCGGCGATGAGCAGCACGGTGATCTCGCCGACCGTGTCCAGCGCGCGGAAGTCGACGAGGATGGCGGCGATGACGTTGTCCGCCCCGGCCTCCGGGGCGCGGGCCACGAACTCGCCGCTGGCCGCGGGCGGCTGCTGCCGTGCGCCGGTGAGGACCACACCGGCGATCGCGACGAACACGCCCGCGACGGTGGCGAGGGCGGCCTTGCGCAGCTGCACCCCGCGCCCCGGGCGTGCGCCCGGCTCGGTGGCGGACCCGAAGTGCGCGGGCAGCCGCCGCAGCACGAACACGAAGGCGACCAGCGTCAACGTCTCGACCAGGAACTGCGCCAGTGCGAGGTCCGGCGCGCCGTCGACGACGAACAGCCCGCCGATCCCGTAGCCGATGGCCCCGACCAGCAGGACCGCGGTGAACCGCCGCCGCACGCGGGTCAGCGCGAGCGCCGCGACCACCACGATCAACCCGAGCGGCAGCTGCAGCAGCGAGGACACCCACGACTGCCCACGGGGCCAGGTGCCGCCGGTGACGAGCGCGACTCCGGGCAGGGCGAGCACCGTGCACAGCAGCACGCCCAGGTAGACCGGCAGCGAGCCGACCTGCACACGACCGGTGACCTGGGTGGCGGCCCGTTCGAGCCCGGCCACCGCGATCTCGTACCCGCGCTGGGCCGACAGCGGGTGGCGCAGGGTCCGGTGCAGGCCGGTCACCCGGTCGCGCCCGAGGTGCAGGGCGAGGCCCGCCGCCAGCGCGACCACGGAGAACAGCAGCGGCAGGGAGAGCCCGTGCCACAGCGCGAGGTGGTAGTCCGCCTCGGTCGCGTCCGTGGCCGGATAGGCGGCGGCGTAGGGCTGCGCGAGGGCGTCGACCAGCGGCGGGACACAGCCGAGCACCAGCCCGGCGACCGCGGCCAGCCAGGTCGGCGCGAGCAGGCCCGGCGCCGGCTGCTTCGGGTCGAGGGCCTCGACCCCCGGCTTGACGGCGAAGGCGCCCCAGAGGAACCGCGCCGAGTACGCGACGGTGAGGATCGAGCCGGCCAACAGGCCGAGCGCGAGGACCCAGCCCCGTGGGCCGCCCTGGTGCACGAACGCCTCGAACGCCGCCTCCTTGCCCAGGAACCCGAGCAGGAACGGCACGCCGGCCATGGACGCGGCGGCCAGCACGGAGGCGACCGCGAGACCCGGCAGCGCCCGGCCCAGCCCGGACAGCGCGCCGACCTCGCGGGTGCCGGTGACCTTGTCGACGATCCCGACCACCATGAACAGGGGCGCCTTGAACAGGCCGTGGGCCAGCAGCATCGTCAGCGCCGCGACCTCGCCGATCCGGTCGCCGGAGCCGAAGAGCACCATGAGGAACCCGAGCTGGCTCACGGTGCCGAAGGCCAGCAGCCGCTTCAGGTCCGTCTCCTGCAGCGCGCGCCAGCCGCCGATCAGCATGGTGACCAGGCCCAGGACCGCGATCGGCACCCACCACTCCGCCCGGTCCGCGAAGCCCGGGGAGAGCCGCCCCACCAGGACCACGCCGGCCTTCACCATCGACGCCGCGTGCAGGTACGCGCTGACCGGCGTGGGCGCGGCCATCGCGGCCGGCAGCCAGGGGTGGAAGGGGGCCTGCGCGGACTTGGTCAGCGCGCCCACCAGGATCAGCGCGACACCGGTGGCCGCGAGCCCGCCCGTGGGCGGGGCGGCCACGATCGCCGAGATCCGGTAGGTGCCGGCGGACTCGCCGACGAACACGATCCCGAGCAGCATCGCGAGCCCGCCGAGGACGGTCACCAGCAGCGCCTGGACGGCCGCCCGCCGGTTCGCCCGGTGCAGCCCGCCCTGCCCGACCAGCAGGAACGACGCGATCGACGTCAGTTCCCAGAAGACGTAGAGGGTGAGCAGGTCGTCCGCCAGGACGAGACCCAGCATCGCCCCGGCGAACGCGAGCAGCAGCGCGGAGTTCCGCGGGGCGTCCCGGCTGTCCTTGCCGAAGTACCAGGCGCTGTAGGCCAGGATCAGCGCCCCCAGCCCGCCGACCAGCACGATCATGACCAGGCCCAGCGCGTCGAGCCGGAACCCGAGCTCCAGGTCCAGGGCCTCCGACCAGGTCACCGTCTCCTCGAGGCCGGGCCCGAGCGCCGCGCCGGTGTGCGCGAATCCCCAGACCAGCGCCGCGGCGGGGAGCACCGCGGCGATCCCGAAGGCGGCCCGCCGGCTGCGCCGCGACACCGGCGGCAGCAGCGCGGCCACCGCGAGATGGGCGACGACGAGCGCGAGCAAGACACCTCCGTCCCGCGACCACCGTGCAGCGCGCATGCTCGCAGGGAGCGGCCCGGCTCAAGGGGTGCGTCGGGTCGTTGACGAGCTTCGGACAGGGTGCGCCGGAGACCGGCGCCGACACCGATCCTACTGGTCGGCCCCGGCGGCGCCCCGCGTCACGCGATGATCTTGGCGAGACAGCGGCTGCCCGGTTCGTCCCGATACACCCCGAACCCGGGGATCGGTACGTAGCCCGAGCTGCGGTAGAGCGCGAGCGCCTCGGGCTGCCTCGTGCCCGTCTCGAGGATCATCCGGCGCCGGCCCGGGGCGGCGGCCGAGCGCTCGATCGCGGCGAGGACGGCCCGGGCGTGGCTCCTCCCCCGCGCCTCCGGGACCACGTACATCCGCTTGATCTCCGCGTCGCCGTCCCGGACGACGGGATCGGCCGGCTCGGCGTCGCGCACCCGCCAGCCGCCCGCGGCGACCGGCGTGCCCGCGGCGTAGCCCACGAGGAAGAGCCCGTGCGGGGCGGCGAACTCGGCCGGGTCGGTGTGCGTCGCGTCCGTGCCGCCGTACCGCTCGACGTAGACCTGCTGCACGGCCGCGATCAGCCGTTGCGCGTCGGGATGGTCGAAGGGGGTGGCGCGCAGGTCGAGCGGCACGGTGTCGCGGGGCACGGGGGCGCCGTCGTGCGGGGTCAGACGGTGACCGTGCGCCGGGTGCGTCGCCCGGCCGTGACCAGCACGGCGAGGCACATCGCCGCGACGACGGCCACGACGACCAGCAGGACCGGGTAGGGCACGTGGACCGCGAGCGGGGCCAGGACGACCGGCAGCAGGAACCCGATGTAGGTCAGCGAGTAGAAGACGGCCGTGAGCCCGGCCAGGTGTGCCGGCCCGGCGATCCGCTGCACCTCCAGCAGGCCGGAGACCAGCGAGATGCCGTAGGCCGCGCCGAGGATCGCGGAGGCCACGAACGCCACCACGAGCGAGCCGGTCAGCGCCGTGACCGCGGCGACCAGGATCCCGACGACGATCAGGACCAGGCCGAGCCGGGCCCCGGCGAGCGGGGCGCGGGCGTCGAGCCGGCGCGCGGCGGACTGGATCGCGACGCCGGCCGAGAGGGTCACGGCGGTGAGCCCGGTCGCGAAGATCAGGCCGAAACCCGCCGTGCGCTCGGACCCGAGGGCGGCCGGCTGCACGGCGAAGGACAGCGCGGGTGCGCCGAACACCCACGGGGCAAGTGGCAGCACCAGCCCCAGGAAGCGCGGGTGCGCCGCCGCCGGCACCTTCAGGTCCGAGAGGAGCGAGCGCCGCGGCGCCACCTCGGGCGACCGGGTCTCCGGGGCGCGGGCGACCAGCGGGATCACCGGCAGCGTGAGCACGACGTGCACCAGGTAGGGCAGCTCCATCGGCAGCGGCGCCCACTGGGCCAGCACGCCGCCGACCGCCGGGCCGATGCCGAACCCCGCGGACAGCGCCAGCGCGGCGCGGCGGGCGCCGGAGCCCGCGTCCGCCTCGGGATCGTGCGGGGCCTGCGAGAGCTCCTTCACCCACGTCGTCCCGACGGCCATGGCCACGCCCGTGACCAGACCGAACAGGAAACGGCCGGTGTAGAGGAGCGTCTCGGAGAAGGCCCCGGCCGCGAGCACGCCGCTCGCCGGCACGGACGCGACCACCGCCGGCAGCAGCACCCGGCGGCGGCCGAGCCGGTCCGACAGCGGCCCCCCGACGAGCAGCCCGGGGGCGAGCCCGGCCACGTACACGCCGAAGAAGGCCGCGACGACCGTCGCCGAGTAGTGCCCCTGCTCCCGGTACATGACCATGAGCGGGCTGAACTGGTTCGCGCCGTACCCGATGACGAACAGCACCGCCGCGACGCGCGCCCAGGCCCTCATCCACACTCCATGATCGTCCCGCGGGTCGGCATCCTCCGGTCACCGAACCGCACGTCCCGGTACCCCGTCGGCACAACGCCGCCCGGGTGCGCCGGGCATGCCCGTCTCCCGGGATGTGTGACTCGGACGACCGGGGGTGCCGACTCGCGGGCTACTTCTGCTTGGCCTTCTGCCGCCAGGTGGTGAGAACGCGCTCGGTGTAGCCGTTGGGCTCGGTGCGGCCGGTGAAGACCAGCTCGAGGGCGGCCTGGAAGCTCTCGCTGCCCTCGAGGTCCTTGGCCATCGGCGGGTAGCCCGGCTCGTTCGCGTTCTGCTCGTCGACCAGGGCGGCCATGCGGGCGAAGGTGTCCCGCACCGTCTTCTCCTCGACGACGCCGTGGTGCAGCCAGTTCGCGATGAGCTGGCTGGAGATCCGCAGCGTCGCCCGGTCCTCCATCAGCCCGACGCCCTCGAGGTCCGGCACCGTGGAGCAGCCGATGCCCAGCCCCACCCAGCGGACGACGTAGCCGAGGATCGACTGCGCGTTCGTCTCCAGCTCGTGGGTCTTCCGCTCCTCGCTGAGCTCCTCGGTGAGGATCGGCAGCACCAGCAGCTTGTCGCGGTCGGTGACGGCCCGCTTCGCGATGTCCTCCTGGACGGCGTGCACGTCCGTGCGCAGGTAGTGCAGCGCGTGCAGGGTCGCGGCGGTCGGCGACGGCACCCAGGCGCAGTTGGCGCCCTGCTGCGGCTGCGCGCCCTTCTGCTCGAGCATGTCCGCCATCGCGGCGGGCTTGGCCCACATGCCCTTGCCGATCTGCGCGGTGTGCGCGAACCCGGAGGCGAGCGCGACGTCGACGTTGCGGTCCTCGTAGGCGTTCAGCCACGTCGAGGACTTCATGTCGCCCTTGGGCACCACGGGGCCCGCCGCGAAGCAGGTGTGGATCTCGTCGCCGGTGCGGTCGAGGAAGCCGGTGTTGACGAAGATGACCCGCTCGGCGGCGGCCGCGATGCAGCTCGCGAGGTTGACGCTGGTGCGCTTCTCCTCGTCCATGATGCCGATCTTCAGCGTGCGCGCGGGCAGGCCGAGGGCCTCCTCGACGGCGGCGAACAGCTCGACGGTCAGCGCGACCTCGTCCGGCCCGTGCTGCTTGGGCTTGACGATGTACATCGACCCGGCCCGGGAGTTGGAGAACCGCCCCTTCCCCTGCAGGTCGTACTGCGCGGCGGTCGCGGTGACCAGCGCGTCGAGCACGCCCTCGGCGATCTCCTCGCCCTCGGCGGTGCGGACCGCGTTCGTGGTCATGTGGTGCCCGACGTTGCGGACCAGCAGCAGCGAGCGGCCGGGCAGGGTGAGCGGCGCGCCGTCGGGGCCGGTGTACTCGCGGTCGCCGTTCACCCGGCGGGTGACGGTCTCCCCGCCCTTCTCGAACTCCGACACCAGCTCGCCGGTCATCAGCCCGAGCCAGGTGCGGTAGGCCAGGGCCTTGTCCTCGCCGTCGACCGTGGCGACCGAGTCCTCCAGGTCGACGATCGTGGTGACGGCGGACTCGAGCACGACGTCCGCGACGTCCGCGTGGTGCTGCCGCCCCACCCGGTGGGTCGGGTCGACGGTGAGCTCGACGTGCAGGCCGTTGCGCTGCAGCAGGATCGCGGCACGACCCTCGCCGTCCGGCGCGCGGAAGCCGGCGAACTGCCCGGCGTCGGCCAGCCCGGTCTCGCCGCCCGCGGTGAACGCGACGAAGCCCTGCTCGGAGCCGGAGTACGCGGTGACGTCCGCGTGCGAGCCCTGGGCCAGCGGGAACAGCTCGTCGAGCAGCTCGTCCGCGGCCGCGATGACCTGGGCGCCGCGCTGCTCGTCGTAGCCCTTGGCCAGCTCGTGGTCGAGCGGCAGCGCGTCCGTGCCGTAGAAGGCGTCGTACAGCGAGCCCCAGCGGGCGTTGGCCGCGTTCAGCGCGTACCGCGGGACGGTGGCGGGGACGACCAGCTGCGGGCCGGGGACCTCGGCGATCTCGGGGTCGACGTCCCCGACGGAGACGGGGGCCGGCTCGTCGGTCGTCAGGAGATGGCCGAGCTCCGTGAGCAGGTTCTTGTACGCCTCCGGGTCGCCGGGGCCGTGGGCCTCGTGCCATGCGTCGATCCCCGCCTGGATCTCGTCCCGGCGGGCGAGCAGTTCGCCGATCCGCGGGGCGAAGCGGCCCTGCAGGTCCGCGAGCGCGCCCCAGAAGGCCTCGGGCGTGAGCTCCAGACCCGCCAGCAGCTCGCCCTCCACGAACCGCCGCAGCTCGGGATCGACCTGCAGTCCTGCGGTGCCGGCCATCGCGGCGTCCTCTCTGCTCGACTCTGGTGCCCGTCTTTTCTACCAGACGGACTGGCAATTCCGCATCATGGAATGTAGGATCGTCGACCGTGACCGACGGCATCGAGTTCCCGCGGGCGTCCGCTCCACCGACGTCCCGGCCCGATGTACCCCGCACGGGTGGCGTCCAGTCGCTGACCCGCGCGTTCGGGCTGCTCGAGACGCTGGCGGAGGCGGGCGGCGAGGCCGGGCTGTCCGAGCTCGCCGACCGGACCGGGCTCGCCCCGGCGACGATCCACCGGCTGGTGCGCACCCTCGTCGACCTGGGCTACCTGCGGCAGCTGCCCTCGCGGCGCTACACGCTCGGCCCCAAGCTCGTCGGCCTGGGCGAGACGGCGGCGCAGCAGTTCGGCCGGTGGGCCACCCCCGTGCTCGCGGACCTGGTCGCCGAGATCGGCGAGACGGCCAACCTCGCGGTGCTCGACGGGGACCGCGCGGTCTACGTCGCACAGGTGCCCTCACCGCACCAGATGCGCATGTTCACCGAGATCGGGCGCCGGGTCCCGGTGCACTGCACGGGCGTCGGCAAGGCGCTGCTGTCCGCGCTGCCGCCCGCCGAGGCGTCCGCGATCGTGGCGCGCACCGGGCTGCCCGCCGTCACCCGGACCACGATCACCGATCCGGAGGTGCTCGACCGCGAGCTGGCCGTGGCCCGCGAGCGCGGCTACGTGCTCGACGAGGGCGAGCAGGAGGCCGGCGTCCGGTGCGTCGCCGCGCCGGTGACCGGGCCGCACGGCTCCGCGGCCGTGTCGGTCTCCGGCCCGCTCTCCCGGATGGACGACGCCGCGGTCGCGCGGATCGCGCCGCTCGTCGTCGCGGCCGGGCGCCGGCTGGGGACCCTGCTGGCGACCGCGTGACCGACGTCCGGCCACCGGGACCGACTTGAGACGGTCGCCGCGGCCCCGCCGCCCTACGCTTTCCCCGTTCCCACCACGAGCCGTGACAAGGAGGTCGGATGGCCCTCGATCCCGTGGCCCGCGCCGCGATCGTGGCGGCCCTGGGCCCCGATGACGTCATCGACGACCCGGTCCAGACCCGGGCCTACGAGTGCGACGGGCTGACCGGCTACCGGGTCCGTCCCGAGATCGTGCTCATCCCGCGCGACGCCGAGGGCGTCGCCCGCGCCGTGCGGGCCTGCCACCGCAACAAGGTCCCGTTCGTCGCCCGCGGCGCCGGCACCGGGCTCTCCGGCGGGGCGCTGCCGGTGGCCGACGGCGTCGTGATCTCGCTCGCCCGGCTCAAGCGGGTGCTCGAGGTCGACCCGGAGAACCGGCGCGCCGTCGTCGAACCCGGGGTGACGAACCTGGAGATCACCGCGGCGGTCGCCAGGCACGGGCTCTACTACGCGCCGGATCCCTCTTCGCAGCAGGTGTGCACGATCGGCGGCAACGTCGCGGAGAACTCCGGCGGCGCCCACTGCCTCAAGTACGGGTTCACCACCAACCACGTGCTGTCGATGGAGGTCGTGCTGCCGGACGGGGAGCTGGTCACCCTCGGCGGCGACACCGGCGAGCAGCAGGGCCCGGACCTGCGCGGGGTCTTCCTCGGCTCGGAGGGCACCCTGGGGATCACCACGAAGATCACGGTCCGGCTGCTGGGCACGCCCGAGACCGTGCGCACGCTGCTCGCCGACTTCCCGTCGATCTCCGCGGCGGGCGAGGTGGTGTCGGACATCGTCGCGGCCGGGATCGTCCCCGCCGCCGTGGAGATGATGGACACGCTGGCGATCGAGGCGGCCGAGGAGGCGGTGCACGCCGGGTACACCGTGGGCACGCCGGCCGCACTGGTCGTGGAGCTCGACGGCCCGATCGAGCAGTGCGACGCCGAGTTCACCCGGGTCAAGGAGATCTGCGACGCGCACGGCTGCACCCGGCTGCACATCGCGGGCTCGCCGGAGGAGCGCGCGGCGATCTGGCGCGGGCGCAAGGCGGCCTTCGCCGCGGTCGGCCGGATCTCGCCGGACTACTTCGTGCAGGACGGCGTGGTGCCCCGGACCCGGCTCGCCGAGGTGCTGGGCCGCATCGCCGACATGGGCGACGAGGCCGGGCTGCGGGTGGCGAACGTCTTCCACGCCGGCGACGGCAACCTCCACCCCCTGGTCCTCTACAGCGCCGCCGCGGGCGAGACCGAGCGCGCGGAGGAGCTGTCGGGGGCGATCGCCGAGCTCTGCGTGGAGCTGGGCGGGTCGCTGTCCGGCGAGCACGGCATCGGCACGGACAAGGCGTGCTCGATGCCCAAGATGTACGGCGAGGAGGACCTCGCGGTGATGCAGCGGGTGCGGGCGGCCTTCGACCCGGAGGGCATCTGCAACCCCGGCAAGGTCCTGCCCACGCCGCGGCTGTGCGGCGAGCGGCCCGGAAGGTACCGGCCGCACCCGCTGGAGGAGTCGGGAGTGATCGAGCGGCTATGACTCTGACCGCACTCAAGCCGGGGTCGTTGAAGGAGGCCCGCGAAGCCCTCCTCGACACCGCCGGCCGCGTCTCCGTCGCCGGCGCCGGCACGGCGGCGGACTGGGCGGGCCGGCTCGGCCCCGTCGACGCCGTCCTCGACACCACCGGGCTGACCGGCGTGATCACGCACAACCCGGGCGACATGACCGTCTCGGTGCACGCCGGGACGCCGCTGCGGGCGCTGCAGGAGGAGCTGGCCGCGCACGGCCAGCACCTGTCCTTCGACGCCGCGCGGGTGGCGGACGGCGCGACCGTCGGCGGGCTGGTGGCCACGGCGGACGCCGGTCCGTCCGCGCTGGTGTACGGCACGATGCGCGACCTCGTCATCGGCGCCACCACACTGCTGTCCGACGGCGCCGTGGTGCGCTCGGGCGGGCACGTCATCAAGAACGTGGCCGGGTTCGACCTGGCCAAGCTGCTGCACGGCTCCTACGGCACCCTCGGCGTGCTGGTGGAGGTCGTGCTGCGGCTGCACCCGGTGCCGCGGGCCGTCGGCACGGTGGTCGTGGAGTGCGACCTCGCGGAGGCGACCCGGCTCGCGCGCGAGGTGCTGGCCTCGCAGCTCGAGCCGACGGCCGTCGAGTGGCTGAGCTCGGGGAAGCTCCTCGTGCGCATCGACTCGACCGAGGAGGCCCTGCCGGCCCGGCTGGAGCGGCTCACCCGGTTGTTCGGCGACGGGGCGGCCGTGGCCGAGAGCGACGTGTGGGCCGAGCACGCCGCGCTCACCCGTGGCTCCGGCTCGGACGACGGGGCGGTGCTGCGGATCGGGGCGAAGCCCTCACTGCTGCCCGGCCTGCTGGAGGCGCTGCCCGCCACGGCCGTCACCGCCGGGCTGGGCACCGGGGTCGCCACCGTGTCGCTGCCGGGGACGGCGGTCGCGGAGGCGCACGCCGCCGTGCACACCGCCGGCGGGACGAGCGTCCTGCGGTCGCGCCCCGCCGGGCTCGACGTCCCCGCCTGGGGGCCGCCGCCCTCCGCCCTCGCCGTGCTGAAAGCCGTCAAGCAGCGGTTCGACCCGGACGGCCGGTTCGGCCCGGGCCGCTTCGACCCGTGGGAGATCTCGTGACCACACCCGCCGGCTCCGCCGACACCAACCTGCCGCAGACCGGGCCGAGCGCCTTCGACGCGCACCACCCGCCCTCGCGGGAGCTGCTCGACGACTGCGTGCACTGCGGCTTCTGCCTGCCCACCTGCCCCACCTACCAGCTCTGGGGCGAGGAGATGGACTCCCCGCGCGGGCGCATCTACCTGATGGACCTCGCCGAGAAGGGCGAGATCGGGCTGGCGGGACCGCTGCGCCAGCACATCGACGCCTGCCTGGGCTGCATGGCGTGCGTGACGGCCTGCCCGTCCGGCGTGCAGTACGACAAGCTGCTCGAGTCGGTGCGCCCGCAGCTCGAGCGCAACGTCCCGCGCACGCCCTCGGACCGGCTGTTCCGCGAGGCGATCTTCGCGCTGTTCCCGTACAAGCGGCGGCTGCGCGCGGCGGCCCTGCCGGGTGCGCTGTACCAGAAGCTCGCCGCCGTGCCGACCGTCCGGAAGCTCGCGGCGAAGCTCCCGGGGCGGCTGGCCGCGCTGGAGTCGCTGCTCCCGCCGGTGACCGTGCGGGAGGCCTTCGCGACGCTGCCGGTGCACACCTCCGCCGTCGGCGAGCGGCGCGGCCGGGTCGCGCTGCTCTCCGGCTGTGTGCAGGACGTGTTCTTCCACCGGGTCAACGAGGCCACCGTGCGGGTGCTCTCCGCCGAGGGGCTCGACGTCCTGGTCCCGCGCGACCAGCAGTGCTGCGGGGCGCTCGAGCTGCACGCCGGGCGCGAGGACCCGGCGCTCGCCCGGGCGAAGCGCACCATCGAGCGTTTCGAACGGCTCGACGTCGACCACGTGGTGACCAACGTGGCCGGCTGCGGGTCCTCGATGAAGGACTACGCCCACCTGCTCGCCGACGACCCGGAGTGGGCGGTGCGGGCGAAGGAGTTCAGCGCGCGGGTGCGGGACGTCCACGAGGTGCTCGCCGAGCTGGGGCCGCGCGCCCCGCGCTCACCGGTGCGCGCCCGGGTCGCCTACCACGACGCGTGCCACCTCGGGCACGCCCAGGGCGTGCGCGAGCAGCCGCGGGAGGTGCTGCGGAGCATCCCCGAGCTGGAGCTGCTGGACATCCCGGAGGCGGCGCTGTGCTGCGGCTCCGCGGGCATCTACAACATGGTGATGCCCGAGGCGGCCGACGAGCTGGGCAAGCGCAAGGCGGACAACGTCCGGTCGGTGGAGCCCACGGTCGTCGTCACGGCGAACCCGGGGTGCCTGCTGCAGATCGGCAAGCACCTGAGGAACGGCACGGAGGACGGGGTGCCCCTGCTGCACCCGGTCCAGCTGCTCGACGCGAGCATCCGCAACGTGCCGGTGCCCCGCAGCTGACCCCCGGCCGACGCCGTACGTGGGCGGGAGGTGGTGCTCCGGCACCACCTCCCACGCACGACGGACGGGGGCGGTTCGGCCGGTTCGTGGCCGGTGCGCGAGGTCGGGAAGTGTCGGGGGCCCGGGCTAGCGTGCGCGGTATGACCGACACCACGGCCCGCAGCCTCGCCACCGCACTCGCCGAGCAGCTCTCCTGGCACTGGCAGACCCTGCTGCGTCCGAAGCTCGAGGGGCTGACGGACGAGGAGTACCTGTGGGAGCCGGCGCCGGGCTGGAGCGTCCGCCCGGCCGGGAGCCCCGCGCCCGGTGCGATCCAGATGGGGTCGGGCGGGCACCGGATCGACTTCGCCTTCCCCGAACCCGACCCCCCGCCGCTCACCACGATCGCGTGGCGGATGGGCCACCTGGTCGTCGGCGTGTTCGGGGTGCGCGCCGCGTCCCACTTCGGCGGCCCGCCGATGTCGTACGAGAGCCACGCGTACGCGGGGACGGCGGCGGAGGCGCTGCGCCAGCTGGACCGGGCGTACGCCTCGTGGATCGGCGGGGTCGAGGCGCTCGACGAGGCCGGGCTCGCCCGGCCGTGCGGGCCGGCCGAGGGGCCGTACGCGGAGTTCCCGCTGTCGGACCTGGTGCTGCACATCAACCGCGAGGCGATCCACCACGGCGCCGAGATCCTGCTGCTGCGGGACCTGTACCGGAACCGGTACGCGTGAACCCCGGCGTCCGGGTCGTACGGAGATGTCCTGGTCGCTCAGCACCCTCTCAGCGCGCTCCGTGCCCGTCCGGCGCCGTGGTGTGAGAGTGGCCGGAGGGGCGAGCCGATCGGGGAGGCCGGATGACGGGGAGCGCGGCGACGGGCACGAAGGCGGGCACGGCAGCGGGTGCCGACGCCGGTGGGGCCGCGGGCAGGGGTGTCGAGGAGCTGCCGCTGCACATGCAGCGGGACGGGTTCGACCCCGCGCGGGAGCTGGCGGCGATCCGCGAGGGGGCGGGCGTCCGGAAGGTGCGCACACCCTTCGGGCTGGAGGCCTGGCTGGTCACGCGCTGGGCGGACGTCCGGGAGGTCCTGGGCGACCCGGAGCGCTTCAGCAACGAGTGGGAGGGCGCCTTCCGCGTGCCGGGCATGCCGGAGCGCAGCCCGGAGGAGATCGCCCGGCTGCGGGCCGGGAACCTGCTGGCCTTCGACCCGCCCGCGCACACCCGGCTGCGGCGGATGCTCACCCCGGAGTTCACCGGGCGGCGGATGCAGCGCCTCGAACCCCGGGTACGGGAGATCGTCGACCAGCACCTCGACGCGATGGAGCAGGCCGGGCCGCCCGCGGACCTGGTCGCCGACTTCGCGCTGCCGGTCCCGTCGCTCGTGATCTGCGAGCTGCTCGGCGTGCCGTACGAGGACCGGGCGGAGTTCCAGCGACGGAGTGCACGGCTGCTGGACCTGTCGGTGCCGATGGACGTGCGGCTGCGGGCCCAGGAGGAGCAGCGCGGCTACATGGCGAGCCTGATCGCCCGGGAGCGGGCCGAGCCGGGCGAGGGGCTGCTCGGCATGCTCGTGCGCGAGCACGGCGATGAGCTCACGGACGACGAGCTGATCGGCATCGCCAACCTGCTGCTGATCGCCGGGCACGAGACCACCTCGAACATGCTCGGCCTCGGCACGCTCGCACTGATGGACCACCCCGACCAGCTCGCCCTCGTCCGGGACGACCCGGAGGCGGTCGGGCCCGCCGTCGAGGAGCTGCTGCGGTGGCTGTCGATCGTGCACTCCGGGACGATCAAGTCGGCGACCGGGCCGGCCGAGATCGCCGGGCAGCCCGTCGCCGAGGGCGAGCTCGTGATGCTCTCGATCCCGGCCGCCAATCGCGACAGCGCGCTGCTGGAGGACCCCGAG
The DNA here is from genome assembly GCF_039542425.1 of Pseudonocardia yuanmonensis. Classification (NCBI taxonomy): domain Bacteria; kingdom Bacillati; phylum Actinomycetota; class Actinomycetes; order Pseudonocardiales; family Pseudonocardiaceae; genus Pseudonocardia; species Pseudonocardia yuanmonensis. Next base: position 190,376 of record NZ_BAABIC010000010.1, on the reverse strand, counting down.
CGGCTCGACGTCCGGCGGGGTGCGCTCGGGCACGTCGCGTTCGGGCACGGGGTGCACCACTGTCTCGGCGCGCCGCTGGCCCGGATGGAGATGCGGGTCGCCTTCCCGGCGCTGCTGCGGCGGTTCCCGGACCTGCGCCCGGCGGCCGATGATCGTAGGTTCCGGTCGTTCAACGTCGTCTACGGGATGGAGATCCTGCCCGTGACCTGGGGAGGAGCGTGATGAGCGAGCTCAGGGCCGACCGCGGGACCTGCATCGGGGCCGGCATGTGCGTGATGACCGACTCCGCGGTGTTCGACCAGGACGGCGACGGGATCGTGGTGCTCCTGGAGGAGGACCCGGAGGTCGACGAGAAGGTGCGCGCCGCCGTCGACGCCTGTCCCTCCGGCGCGTTGTCGATCAGCGAGGACTGACCCGGCCGCGGCGGGCGCGACACCCGTTCGGCCCAGCCCGCCCTGCCGAGGAGGGTGACCGGGCGCACACTGCCCGACCATGACGGCTGCGACGATGTTGTCCGGACCGCTGGCGGGACCGGTCCTGGCGGTGTACCAGCAGGATCCGAAGGCCGTCGGCGGCTCGCTCGGGTGGTCGGCCCTGGTCTCGGTGGTACCGCTCGCGGTGGTGCTCCTCCTGCTCGGGGTGCTGCGGGTGCGGGCACAGTGGGCGGCGCTGGCCGGCCTGCTGTCGGCGCTCGTGGTGGCGATCGCCGGGTTCGGGATGCCGCTCGCCATGTCGCTGTCGGCGGCCGCGCACGGCGCCTTCTTCGGGCTGTTCCCGATCCTGTGGATCGTCGTGAATGCCCTCTGGGTGTTCAACATGACCGTCGCGACCGGTCACTTCGACGTGTTGCGCCGCAACTTCGGCACGCTGTCCTCGGACCGGCGCACCCAGGCGATCCTCGTCGCGTTCTGCTTCGGCGCGCTGCTCGAGGCGCTGGCCGGCTTCGGCGCCCCCGTCGCGATCACCTCGGTGATGCTGATGGCGCTCGGCTTCCACCCGATGCGGGCGGCCGTCCTGGCGCTCGTCGCGAACACCGCGCCGGTGGCGTTCGGCGCGATGGGCGTCCCGGTGATCACGCTCGCGCAGGTCACCGGGCTCCCGCTCGGGGAGGTCGCCTCGGTCGTCGGCCGGCAGACCCCGCTGCTCGCCCTGTTCGTCCCGCTGGTGCTGGTGTTCCTGGTCGACGGGCGCCGGGGTGTGCGGGAGGCGTGGGTGCCGGCCGTCCTCGCGGGTGTGGTGTTCGCGGTCGCCCAGTTCGTCACGTCGAACTTCATCTCGGTCCCGCTGACGGACATCGCGGCCGCGCTGCTGTCCGCGGTCGCCGTCGTCGTGGTGGCCCGGGCGCGGCCGCAGGCGGTGTGGGCGGCGCGCCGGACCGGGGACGAACCCGACCTCGAGCCCGACGCCGGGACCGCCGGGGGCGGTGCCCAGGAGGGCGTCGGTGGTGGTGTCGGCGGCTCCCGCGGCGACACGGGCCCGGACCGGCCCGGCGGCTCCGGCAGGACCGGGGGTACCGGCCCGCGCGGCACGCCCGGGCCCTCCGGGAGGCCGGTGCCGGCGGGAACCTCGACCGAGGACCGCGAGGCCGTCGCCGCCGTCGGCTCGGCCCCGCGGCACGACGACCCGCGTGAGATCCGCCGCGCCTACGCCCCGTACGTGATCATCGTGCTGGTCTTCGGGCTCGTGCAGCTGCCGGGGATCAAGCCCGCCGTGGACAGCCTGAAGCTGGCCTTCCACTGGCCCGGCCTCGACGTCGTCGGCACCAACGGCAGGCCCAGCAGCACCACCCAGTTCTCGCTGACCTGGCTCTCCACGGCCGGCACGCTCATGCTCATCGCCGGCGTGATCATCGCGGCCGTGCTCGGTGTCGGCGCGGGGCGGGCGGTGCGCACCTGGGGACGGACGGTCGCGGAGCTGAAGTGGGCGATCGTCACCGTCGCCGCGGTCCTGGCGCTGGCCTACGTGATGAACGCGTCGGCGCAGACCACCGCGATCGGCCTGCTCATCGCCGGTGCGGGCGGCGCCCTGGCCTTCCTGTCCCCGCTGCTCGGCTGGTTCGGCGTCGCCGTGACCGGCTCGGACACGTCGGCCAACGCGTTGTTCGGGTCGCTGCAGGTCACCGCGGCCCAGTCGGCGGGCCTGCCGCCGGAGCTGCTGGCCGGCGCGAACTCGTCGGGCGGGGTGCTCGGCAAGATGCTGTCCCCGCAGAACCTCACGATCGCCGTGGCGGCGGTGAGGCTCGACGGGCAGGAGGGCGTGCTGCTGCGCAAGGTCGTCGGGTGGAGCCTCGGCATGCTGCTGGTGCTCGCGTTCCTGATCTACCTGCAGTCCACGCCGGTGCTGGGCTGGATGCTGCCGTAGCGACCGGGGTCCGAATCCTGCTGCTCCGCCGCGCGGCGCCTGTCAGGGTGGCCGGGTGAAGCGCGTGATCGGCGAGTTCGAGATCGACGACGACCCGGCCCGGCTGGACCGGGACGCCGTCTGGGCCTGGCTGTCCACCGAGGCGTACTGGGGCCGCTGGCGGCACCGCGAGCACCTTGAGCGCCAGCTCGACGTGGCCTGGCGGGTGGTCGGGCTCTACCGCGGGGACCGGACCCTGGGATCGGCCCGGGCGGTGTCCGACGGCGTGTCCTTCGCCTACCTCGCCGACGTCTGGGTGGATCCGTCCGTCCGGGGTCACGGGCTGGGCGTCGCGCTGGTCGAGGTGATGCTCGCCGGCGGACCGGGGATGCGCTGGTCGTTGCACACCAAGGACGCGCACGGCCTCTACGCGCGCTTCGGCTTCGGGCCGCCGGACGAGACGGTGCTGGAGCGGCCCGCGAGTCCCGAGGTGATCCTCCGCGGGGAACTCACCGGATCCGGTGGTGCCGGCGGCGATGAGTTCCCGGCGGAGGCGCGGTCTCCCTTGTGACACCGCGGCGGACGCCGCACCGAGGAGAGGACCGAGAGATGATCGCCACCGCCGCCACCACCTCCCGCCCGCGGAGCAAGGGCCGCATCGCCCTGTACGTCCTGCAGGTCGTGCTGGGCCTGTTCATGGCTGTCGGCTCCGGCGCCCCGAAGCTGTTCGGCGAGGCCACCGCGGTGCAGTCCTTCGACGCCATCGGGGCGGGCGACTGGTTCCGCTACCTGATCGGCGCGCTGGAGGTCGCGGGCGGCATCGGCCTGATGATCCCGGTGCTCGCGGGCCTCGCCGCGGCCTGCTTCGTCGCGCTGATGATCGGCGCCGTGTTCTTCCAGGTCTTCGTGATCGGCATGGCCGAGTACGTCTACACGCCGATCATCCTGGGCGTGCTGTTCGCCCTGATCGCCTGGGTCCGCCGGCAGGAGATCGCAGCGCTCGTCCGACGCTGACGAGGCGCCGCGCCGGGGTCGCGGGCGCGCCGGGGTCGAGGGGTCCCCGGCGCGCCCGCGTCCGTGTGTGCTCAGCGGACCCAGTCCGGAACGCCGCGGTCCGTCCCGTCCGGGAGCAGGGCCCGCCCCGAGCCGGAGCCGGTGACCAGGGCGGACAAGCCGCGCTCGGGGTCGGCCACCACGCGCCGGTCGACCCCGGCCGGCAGCACGGCGGTGTCCCCCGCGGTCAGCACGGACTCCCCGTCGGCGGTGCGGAGCGTCATCCCGCCGTCGACGACGGTCCACACCTGCTCCACGTCCATCACGTGGTCCGGCCCCGCCTGGCCCGGCCGCATCCGCACCTGCCAGAGCGACTGGGCCGCGCCGCCGAGGGTGGGCGAGGCCAGGGTGGTCATCACGGCGTTCGGGGTCTCGTGGGTGCGCTGGTCGGCGCGGCGGACGACGGCCACGGCTTCCTCCGGTACGGTCGACAACATGGTTGTCGAGATGGTGAACCTGGTTGTCGACCGTGTCAACTGACCGTCCCGGCTTCGCGCTGCCCCTGCTCCTGCTGGCGGGCTTCCAGACGCTGGTCGACGCCCTGCACGAGGAGCTGGCGCAGCGCGGACATCCGGACGCCCGGCCCCTGCACGGCTTCGCCCTGCAGGCCGTCGGGACGGGTACGACGGCCGCCGAGCTCGGTCGACGGCTCGGCGTGACCAAGCAGGCGGCGGCCAAGACGATCGCCTCGCTCGAGGCGGCCGGCTACGTCGAACGTGCCTCCGATCCCGCCGACGCCCGCCGGATCCTGGTCCGCCCCACGGCCCGCGGCCGCGACCTGCTGCAGCGGTCGGCGGCGATCTTCGACGAGCTCAGGACGCGGTGGGCGGCCGAGCTCGGCGAGGACGCGGTCCGCACGATCGAGGACGCGCTCGGCCGGGTCACCGTGGGCCCCCGCCTCGACGCCCCTTCCTGGTTCACCCGCTGACCGGCCCGCGCGACCTCGTGCGCGTCATGCCGCCGAGGGAGACGCCGACGAGGGCCGTGCAGGAACCGCTCCGACGCGGCTGGTGCACCGCAGGTCCGGCGGGCGGACCGCCTCACCATGATCGCCGAGCGTGGAGCGGGATCCGCGCCCAGCGCCTGTTCCGCCCCCTCGCGGCGATCATCGTCTCCAGGCCCGCGCCGGCACACCCGCCGTGACCCGGTCTCACACCCGGACGATCCGCGACACACCCTGTCGACGACGTGTGCGACGACCCTCGGGGTGTGGGAGCCCTCTCCGATCCGCGACGACCCCTGCCCGGATACATGATCACCTGTTGTGGAGCAAGATCCGCGCGTGTCCCGCTCCCCTCGCGGCGATATGGGGAACGCGTAGCCCTCGGCCGAGGCGCGATGACTCGAATCACGCCGTCCCACCAGCTCCCGGACGAGCGAACGGCGCGCTCGCTCACACCTACTGAGCGAGGGCGCCGCTCGCTCATCGAGGACGACGCAGTGGGGCTTGACGCAGCCCCGCGGTGGAAGGGCAGGGCTGTCGCCGGGAACGGCCGCCGCTGACCTGCCGCTTCCTGCACACCCACCCGTTCCTCGCACAACCAGTCGACAGGGTGTGCGGCGCCCCTCCCGGATGTGCCGCCGGGCTCGGACGGGTGTGTCCGCGCTCGCGAGGATGTGTCCGGGCTCGCGAGGGCGTCTCCCTGCTCACTCGCGAGGATGTGCCCGCGCTCGCGAGGATGTGTCCGGCCCAAGCAGGTGTGTCCGGCTCAAGCGGATGTGTTCGGCCCGAGCGGATGTGTCCCGCTCCCACAGGTGTGCCAGCACGAGGGACACCCGACCGCGCGGGCACCGGCACCCGGGCCGTCAGGGGTCGAAGGTCGGGTCGGGCTGCACCACCACCTCCAACACCAGCGGCTCCGTGCGGGAGGTGAGGGTCGGGACGACCGCGTCGAGGGCGGCGGTGAGCTCCTCCCCCGTCTCCACCCGGCGCGCGGGGCAGCCCAGCGACTGCGCCAGCCCCGACACGCTGACCTCCGTGAACGCGGGCCACGGGGCCGCGCCGCCCTGCTTCTCGGCCAGCCGGTCCATGATCGCGTAGCGGCCGTTGGCCAGCACCACGACCACCGCGCCGACGCGATAGTGCGCGGCCGTCCACAGCGCCTGGATCCCGTACAGCGACGACCCGTCCCCCACCACCGCGACGACCGGCGTGGACGGACGGGCCATCCGGACCCCGATCGCGGCGGGGAGGCCGAAGCCGAGCCCGCCCATCGCCGCGGAGAGGAAGCCCAGCGGGCACCGGGCCGGGAGCAGCCGGTGCAGGTCCGGGCGGCTCGACGGCGTCTCCTCCACCACGACCGTCTCGGCCGGGACCCGCGCGGCGAGGGCCGCGAGCACGTGCGCGGCCCGCAGCGGCTCCCCCGGGTCCGGCGGCGACGGCGCCTCGGCCTTCGGGAACGAGCGCTCCCCCGGCCGGTCGGGCACCCGGTCCGCGAGCGAGCGGCACAGCGCCGCCGGTTCGGCGACGACGGCGAGGTCGACCGGGCTGTGGTGGGCGTCCTCCGGGTCGTCGGTGACCAGCAGCAACCGGGTGCCCTCGGCCGCGAGCGGTCCCGGCTCGTACGGGTACTGCCGGAAGGCCGGGGCCCCGACGACCAGGACGACGTCGTGCGGGGCGAGGGTGTCGCGCAGCCGCGCCCGCCCCGCGGGCAGGTGCCCGGCGAAGAGCCGGTGGTCCTGCGGGAACCCGGCCCGCGCCGCGAACGGCTCCTGCCGGACCGGGCAGTCCAGCCGCTCGGCGAGGGCGACGAGCGCGGCCCAGCACTCCTCGCCGTCGGCGTCGGCCCCGACCACGAGCGCAGGCGATTCCGCCCCGGCGAGAGCCGAGGCCAGCTCCTCCACCACGGACGGCGCAGCCCGCGTCCCGCGCCGCACCACCGCGGGCGCCGCCAGCTCGTCCCCGGCCGGCTCGGCCCAGTCGTCGCTGGGCACGACGACCAGCGCGGGGCCGCGGCCGGCGACCGCCTCGTGGTGGGCCCGGGCCACGGCGGACGGGACGTCCTGGGGCCGGGCGGGCGTCGTCGTCCAGACCGGGTAGCTGCCGGCCAGGCCTTCCAGCTCCCCGGTGAGGAAGGGCCGGAAGGCGAGGTGCCGCCGGTCCTGCTGCCCGACGACGACCACCAGCGGCACCCGGTTGACCCGTGCCGTGGCGAGCGCGCCGACCGCGTTGCCGAGCCCGGCCGTGGTGTGCAGGACGACCAGCGCGGGGCGGTCGTGCGCGGTGGCCCAGCCGGTCGCGACGCCGACCACCGACCCCTCGTGCAGGGCGAGCACGAACTCGAGGTCGGCCGGCAGGTCGGCGAGCAGCGTGATCTCGGTGGAGCCCGGGTTGGCGAAGACCGTCGTGAGGTCGTACCGGCGGAGGACGTCGAAGGTGGCGTCCCGGACCGTCCTCATGCGGTCTCGATCCGGCGGTCCGCGGGGTCCTGGGCCCGGCTGCGGCCGACGACCGAGACCGACACCGCGCCGATCGCCGCCACGACCGCGAAGGCGTAGAAGCCCCACGGGTAGGCGAGGCCGGCCGTCAGCAGGGCGCCGCCGACCACCGGCCCGCAGATGGCGCCGAGCCGCCCCACGCCGGACGCGCTGCCGATCGCCGTCGCCCGGGCCTCGGTCGGGTAGTGCTGGCTGACGTAGGCGTAGGTGAGCACCTGCGAGCTGAACACGAACACACCCGCGAGCAGCACGCTCACGTACACGCCGATGCCGGGCAGCTTGATCGACAGCAGCGCGAGGAACAGCGCGGCCGCGGCGAACCAGGCGATGGTCGACGTCCGCACGCCGATCTTGTCCGCGACCCGGCCGGCGACGAGCAGACCGACGATCGCGCCGACGTTGAGCACCAGCAGCAGGGCCAGCGCGGCACCGAGGGCGTACCCGGCGGACCGCATGATCTCGGGCAGCCAGGTGTTCAGGCCGTAGACCAGCAGCAGGCCCATGAACGAGGTGACCCAGAAGGCGAGCGTGGCGCGCAGGTAGCCGCCGCGGAAGAGCGTCGCGACCGGGTTGCGCGGTGCGCCCGGGCCGTGCTCGACCGGGATGGACTCGGGCAGCCGCGCCCAGATCAGCGGGATGAGCACCAGCGCCGGCAGGGCCCCGATGACGAACATGGCCCGCCAGCCGATCGACGGGATGACGACGATGCCGAGCAGCGAGGTGAGCACCGCGCCGACGTGGTAGCCGGTCATGAGCACCGTGGTGGCGCTGCCGCCGCGGCCGGTGCGGGCGAACTCGTTGACCATCGCGATCGCCACCGGGAGCACGCCGCCGAGGCCGAGCCCGGCGAGGAAGCGCAGCACGCCGAACAGCACCGGCCCGGGCGCGAAGGCGCACAGCAGCGTCAGCACCGAGAACGACGTGACGGTGACCAGCAGCATCGAGCGGCGGCCGAACCGGTCCGTGAGCGGGCCGGCGGTGAGCGCGCCCACCATGACGCCGACCAGGCCGACGACCGAGATCAGCGACGCCGACGCGGGATTCAGCCCCCAGGCGGGGTCGCGCAGCAACGACGGGAGGACGACCCCCAGCACGACCAGGTCGAACCCCTCGAGCGCCACCGCCGACCAGCACAGCGGCGCCGCCCAGCCGGCGCGCGCCCCCGACCGCCCCGACGTCCCTGCTGACTCCGTTGTCATGGAACCCTCCTCGGTGTCCGGATCCGCCGGAGTATGAGCGGCGCGCCGGAACCTTGTCAGGGCAAGCTTCCGATGAGCGGAAGTGACGCGGCGGACGGTCCGTATGCCGCGGCCTCACCCGAGGGGCGGGCCGTCGCCGATTGAGACACCGCCCGCGGCGCCGGGGTGAGAGGCTTCCCCCACCGTCCCGGGTGGACCGCCCGGGGCCGACCACGATCCACGACCCCGGAGGTGACCGTGATCCTCATCGTGCTCAAGGTGAAGATCAAGCCCGAGAAGCGCGAGGACTGGCTGGCCGGCATCAAGGAGTACACCGACAACGTGCGGTCCGAGCCGGGCAACGTCTCGTTCGACTTCTACGAGAGCGGCACCACGCCGAACGAGTTCGCGATCGTCGAGACGTTCCGGGACGGCGACGCCGGCTCCGCGCACGTGCAGACCGAGCACGCCCAGAACTTCTTCCCGTTCATGAGCACGGTCGTCGCCGAGCGCCCGAAGATCAACTACCAGGACCTCGAGGGTGAGGCCTGGAACGACATGGCCGAGGTCACTCCGCAGTAGCCGGCCCGTCGGAGCCCCCGGAGCGGTCAGCCGGGAGCCCGGTCCGCGGGGCGCTCCGGCGCCCCGCGGAGCAGCCATGCCACCACCCGGGGCACCGCGCGCACCGCGACGACCATCCCGACGACCTCGACGAGCGTCTGGGTCACCACGGTCGCCGCCACGACCGGCCCGGCGGGCATCGCCAGGGCCAGCGGCAGCACGACCAGCGAGTTCCGGGTGGCGCCCGTGAAGGCCACCGCCCGGGCGTCGGCGCTCCCGAGCCGGAGGAGCCGGGCCACCAGCGCCCCGAGCGGCACCATGGCCAGCAGGAACAGCACGTAGACGGGCACCGCGCCGAGGACCGCCGCCGCCCCGTCGAGCCCCGGGACCTGCGAGGCGACCACGAGCAGCAGCGTCGCCACCATCAGCGGCACCATTCCCGCGCCGGCCGCCCGCGCGACCCTCTCCCCGCTCCGGTGCCGCGCCGCCCACGCCTGCGTGACCCAGGCGAGCGCGAGCGGCAGCACGATGTAGCCCAGGAAGGCCTCGACGAACGGGCCGGGCGCGATCGCCCCCGCCGCGGCGGGCCCGAGGAACAGGCCCAGCAGGACCGGCAGCAGCGCCATCTGGACCACCAACAGCACCGGCGTCGCGGCCAGCAGGCGCCCCGCGCTCCCGCCGGCGAGCCGGGTGAAGACCACGACGTAGTCGACGCAGGGCGCGAGCAGCACGAGCAGGACGCCGGTGCGGACGGCGACGTCCGCGGGCAGGGCGGGCGTCACGGCCGCGACGACCAGCGGCGCCACCACGAAGTCCACGACCAGCACGGCCGCCAGGAAGCGCCCCGCGCGCAGCGACCGGGCGAGCTCCCGGGCCGGGACCTGCAGGAACGTCACGTAGAGGAGGGCCCCGAGCACCGGCCCGACGGCCACCGCCAGGCCCGGCCCCGCGGCCGGGGCGAGCAGCCCGAGCGCCGCCCCGGCGAGGATCGCGGCCACGTACAGCGGGACCTGGTGCCGTTCCAGCCGGTCGACGACCACGTGCGCCCTCCTCGCCGCGAGCCTAGAAGCGGCGCCCGCGGCGACCTAGGGTCGGGGTGACGCGAGGAGGCGTGGATGAGCGAGGTCACGAGCACCGCACCCGTCGACGAGGAGGCGCGTGCGCGGAACCTCGTCGAGGCCGAGCGCAAGGCCCTGCACCTGTTCGAGGAGGCGGGTCGGCGCGGGCTGATCGCGCCGGGCGAGTCCGAGCGGACCGTCAGCGACCGGGTGCGCGACCTCGGCGCCGAGCTGTTCGGCACCGACCGGCACTGGCACAAGCGCGTGGTGCGCTCGGGCCCGAACACGCTCCTGCCCTACAAGGAGAACCCGCCGGACCGGCTGATCGAGGCCGACGACATCGTCTTCCTCGACCTCGGACCGATCTTCGCCGAGTGGGAGGCGGACTTCGGGCGCACCTTCGTGCTGGGCGACGACCCGGTCAAGCACCGGCTGCGGGACGACCTGCCCCGCATCTTCGAGGCCGGCCGCGCCCACTTCGAGGCCCACCCCGGGATCAGCGGCGCGGAGCTGTACGCGCACGTCGTGGAGCTGGCCGAGGAGGCCGGCTGGGAGTTCGGGGGCGCGCACAGCGGCCACCTGGTGGGCGAGTTCCCGCACGAGTGGATCGACGGCGAGCGGATCGAGAGCTACATCGCGCCCGGCAGCGACCACCCGATGCGGCGCACCGACCCTTCCGGGCGGCGGTGCCACTGGATCCTCGAGGTGCACCTGGTGGACCGCGAGCGCGGCTTCGGCGGGTTCTTCGAGCAGCTCCTCACGCTGCACCGCTGACCAGGCGGTCCGAACCGATCCGGCGGGCGGGCGCGAACGTCGGGCGTGAACCCCAGGGAGGCCGCCGCGCGCGCCGGCCGGGCGCCGGCACCGGACGACTCCGCCGATCTCCTCGCCGCCCTCGCCGAGGGCCGGCGGGACGCGCTGGCCCGGCTCTACGACCGGCACGGCCGGCAGGCCTGGTCGCTCGCCCGGCGGATCTGCGGCGACGACGCGCTCGCCGAGGACGCCGTGCAGGAGGCCTTCACCGCCGTCTGGCGCGAGGCCGGGCGTTTCGACCCGCGCCGCGGCCGAGCCTCGACCTGGGTGATGACCCTGGTGCACCACAAGGCGGTGGACCTGGTGCGGCGGGAGGACACCGCGCGGCGGCGCACCGTCCCGATGGACGACGACACCGACCGGGCCCTGCCCCGGCTGCCCGGGGCCGACGTCGACGCGCTCGGCGCGGTCGCCGCCGGGAAGGTCCGCTCCGCGCTCGACGCGCTGCCCGCCGACCAGCGGCACGCGCTCGCCCTCGCCTACTTCGGCGGCTACACCCAGCGGGAGGTCGCCACGCTGACCGGCGTGCCGCTCGGCACCGTCAAGTCCCGGATGTTCGCCGGCCTCGGCCGGCTCCGCGCCGCCCTCGGGCCGGTGCTCGGCGAGGGTGAGGGCCGGTGAGCACCACCGCCCCGCCGTGCCCGATGAGCCGCCAGGTCGCCGGGTTCGCCCTGCACGCCCTCGAGCCCGCGGAGGAGTTCGAGGTCCGCGCCCACCTCGCGCGCTGCCCCGAGTGCAGCGGTGCCCTGCGCCGGCACGACACGGTGCTGGCCGGGCTGGCCCGGACGCTGCCGGCGGTGCCGCCGCCCGCCGGGCTGCGGAACCGGATCCTGTCCGCCGCCCGCGCGGAATCCCCCGGCGCCGCACCGGACCGTGCACGGCGTCCCGACGCCCCGCCGCCGGACCGGGCGCGGACCGGGTGGGCGGCGACCGGCCCGCAGCGTGTGTGGGCCGCGGTGGCCGCCGCCGCGTGCGTGGTCGCCGTCGGCGGGCTCGCCGGGCAGGCCGCGGGCCTGCACCGGCAGCGCGACGCCGAGGTGGCGCAGGTCCGCGACCTCGGCCGCCTCGTGACCGGGATGGACGCGCCGGGCAGCACGCACGCGACTCTCACGGACGGGCACGGCACACCGGTGGCCGCCGTGGTGGCCGGTCCGGGCGCCCGCCGGGTGGTGGTCGCCGACCTGCCGACCAACGACCGCGCGGGCTCGGTCTACGTGCTGTGGGGCCTCGACGCCTCCGGGTCCGCTCCCGTGCCGCTCGGCACCTTCGACGCGACCTCCGGGCACACCGACGTGACCACGCTGCCGGCCGGCGGCAGCTTCACCGCCTACGCGGTGTCGCTCGAGCCGGGCCGGACCGCGCCCGCGGTGCCGAGCCGGGTCGTGGCGAGCGGCTCGGTCGTCTGAGCATTCTGGTCCATGCGGTCGGGACCGAACCGGAATCGCACCGGGAACGAAGCGCCGGAATCGCCGAACCGCATTCCGGGAGCGGTCGAAGAAATTGTCGACGGGCCCGGAGGAACCGGGCCGGGAAACCGTAGGAGAACACGATGACCAAGCCCTTCCGGCTCGCCGCCGCCGGTGCGCTCGCCGCAATGTCCCTCGGCCTCGCCGCGTGCGGGTCCGGCTCCTCCGGCACCGCCGCGCCGGCCTCCCCGACCGCAGCTGCCCCGATGCCGGCCCCCATGTCCGCCCCCGTGTCGGCCCCCGTGTCGGCCACGGCGGGGGACGGCGTGACCACCGACGCCGACGTCTTCGGCCCGGCCTGCGACCAGCTCCCGCAGGGCGACGCCCCCGGTTCGCTGACGAGCATGGGCCCGCAGCCGGTGGCGAGCGCGGCGAGCACGAACCCCCTGCTCACGACTCTGGTCGCCGCCGTGGGCAGGGTCCCGGGCCTGGCCGACACGCTGAACTCGCAGAAGGGCATCACCGTGTTCGCGCCCGACGACGGCGCGTTCGACCAGGTGCGGAGCCGGCTGGGCGACCAGGCGTTCGACGGGCTGCTGGCGAACCAGCAGCAGCTGGGCGGGCTGCTGTCGTACCACGTGGTCCCGCAACGCTACGACGCCGACGGCCTCGTCGACGCCGGCACCACGACCGAGCTCGCCGGCGGCACGGTGACCATCGGCGGCACCCCCGAGGCGCCGACGGTGACGGACGGTCAGGGCAACACCGCGAACGTCCTCTGCGGCAACATCCCGACCGCCAACGCCACCGTGTTCGTCATCGACAAGGTGTTGATGCCGGCGAGCTGATCCGCGGCGGAAATGCGTACGGGGCGGGGACCGGCCGGTCCCCGTTCCTGCTTTTCGCTATCCGATCAGGAATGGGAACGGACGACGTACGGCCGCACCGGGTACGCACACAGGCGAGGCCGGGGTCGCCACCCCGATCACGGCGACCCCGGCCCGAAGGACTGCCCGATCCGCTCCCCAACGACGGACAGCCGCGGTCTCTGCCGGCCTCGACGGGCCGGCTCTCTGTGCCTCGTCCCGGGGATCCCCGCCCCGCCCGCCGCCTACACCTGATCCGACGAATCCGTCCGATCCGTGTCCGCCGGGCGCGTCGCGCAGGCGTGCTCGCCGGACATGTCCACCCGCCGGGTGCGCACCGTCAGGCCCCCGCGCGGCCGCCCGTGCGCCAGCGCCGCGGCCCGCAGGCACACGTGCGTCCACATGACCAGCTGCACCTCCTTGGCCAGCAGCAGCCGGTCGTAGAGGACGTGCGAGAGCCGGTCGCCCGGGCGGGCCCAGGACTCGATGACGAACCGGACGTCCTCCCCCACCTGCTCCGTCCGGAACTCGATCTGCCCGGCCTCGAGATGGCCCTGCAGGGTGGCCAGGCGGAAGTGCCGCGGGCCCGACCCGACGACGCGGACCGGCCCGTCCCACGGACCGGGCAGCCGGATGAGGAACTCGTCGCCGACCGTCATGGCACCGTCGTGGCCCCGCGTCCGCCGGAACACGGCGAGCCCCGAGGGCGACCAGTCGTTGGGGTCCGCGGCGAGCCGCTCGAGGAGCAGCTCCGGGGTGCAGTCGCCGCCGGCGACGGTCACCGAGTAGGCGCGGTGCAGCAGGTCCCCGTACCCGCTCTCGATGTGCTGGACGCGGTCGTCGCAGACCTCCGGCGGCAGCGGCTTCGGCAGGTCCGAGGCGTCGCCGGGTTCGTCGGTGCGGTGCGTGACGGTGGTCCGCCACAGGTAACGCCACGCCACGATCGCGAGTCCCACGGGCCACCGGACCACCGCGCCGACCCGACGGGACCGGCGCGTGCCCGTGACCGGCTCGCGTCGCGCACGCCAACCTCGCGCAGGGGAACGGAGCACCGGGTGTGAGTACCCGACGATCGGGAACCCATGCCCCGTGACCATCGGGACGATCCTCCGGCGCGCGGGCGTACGCGCGATCCACCTGCAGAGCGTGTCGCTGGGCTGCATCGCGCTCTGCATCGGGCTGTGGATGCGGGCGAAGACCCTGGACCAGGAGGAACGGGGCAACGCCGAGCGGCGCGCCCTGTTCGTCGGGCTCTGGCCGCCGACGTTCTGGCTGATCAGCGAGTCCGTGCGACGCGAGGAGTCCCGCTGAACCGCGCGGCGCTCGAGGCGGAGGTCAGCCACCTCGCCGGCCTCGAGGTGAACTACTCCGAGGACGAGGCGCCCACCACCACGCACGACCCGCACTGGCACGTCGACTCCGGCTACGCCGAGCTCGGCGTCGAGGCCCCCGGTCCGCCCGAGCCCGACGGCCCCTTCGAGCGCGCCTGCCGGATCGTGCGCAACTACGAGTTCACGGACGACCGCCTGCTCCGGGGCATCTACCGTCGCGACGACCCGTTGCTCGGCCGGGACATGGTGCTGGAGGGCCGGTTCCTGTTCCTCCGCTTCCTCATGCCGGTCCGGGTGACGGACGCCTACGACACGGTCCGGGACGGCCAGCGCGTGTGGGGCTGGACCTACCAGACGCTGTGCGGGCACCTCGAGCAGGGCCGGCTGAGCTACGAGGTCGCCAAGGACCCGGAGACCGGGCGCGTCACCTTCTGGATCCACGCCTACTCGCGCCGGGCCCCGGTGCCCAACCCGATCCTCCGACTCGGGTGGGCGCTGTTCGGGCGCACGACGCAGCTGGAGTTCTACCGGCGGGTGGGACAGCGCGTGCGAGAGCTGATCGACGCGAACCCACCGGGGGACGACGAGCCCAAGGTCGGCCTGGTCATCGTGCCCCGGGAGCGGCCGGAGCGGTGGCGGGACCGGTTCGCGCTCGACCTCGTCCGGCCCGGGGTGTGCCCCTGAGGTCCCCCTCGGCCCACGGCCGGGCCGGGGCATGATGGCGGCGTCCGTGATCGTCACGGACGCCGTTCGCCCGTCCCGCCCTGATCCCCGCCGCCTGGAGCCCGCATGCCCGCACCGTCGGAACCGCTGGAGAAGCTGGGCTTCCTCACCATCGGCTCGTTCGACGAGGCGGATCCCGCCGCCGGCCACGAGACCACCCTGCGCATGATCGAGCTGGGCGAGGAGCTCGGGTTCGACAGTGCGTGGGTCCGGCACCGGCACCTGCAGTTCGGCATCTCCTCGCCCGTCGCGGTGCTCGCCGCGGCCTCGCAGCGCACCCGCCGGATCGAGCTGGGCACCGCGGTGATCCCGCTGGGCTGGGAGAACCCGCTGCGGCTGGCCGAGGACCTCGCGACGGTGGACGTCCTGTCCGGCGGGCGGCTCAACCCCGGCGTGAGCGTCGGGCCGCCGATGCACTTCGACGACGTCAGGGAGGCGCTCTACCCCGACACCGGGGACCGGGAGGACTTCGGGCCCGACCGGGTGACCCGGCTGCTGCGGCTGGTCGCCGGGGAGCCCGCGAGCCCCTTCTCGGGAACACGGGGCATCGAGGTGTTCTCCGACCGGGTGCAGCCGCACTCCCCGGGGCTGCGCGGGCGGATGTGGTACGGCGCCGCGAGCATCGGCTCGGCCCGGCGCGCGGGCGAGCACGGGATGAACTTCCTGACAAGCAGCGTGGTCCGGGCCGAGGACGGCGCCGCCGGGGGCACGGACTTCGCCACGATCCAGCGCTCCCACATCGACGCCTTCCGGGCCGCGCACCCGGCCGGGGCCGCCGCCCGCGTCTCCCAGGGGCTCGTCGTGGTGCCGACCGACTCCGCGACGCCCGGGCAGCGCGCGAAGTACGAGGCCTACGCGGCGGCCAGGCTGCCGCGGAC
Source organism: Pseudonocardia yuanmonensis (assembly GCF_039542425.1). NCBI lineage: Bacteria > Bacillati > Actinomycetota > Actinomycetes > Pseudonocardiales > Pseudonocardiaceae > Pseudonocardia > Pseudonocardia yuanmonensis. Next base: position 174,731 of record NZ_BAABIC010000010.1, on the reverse strand, counting down.
GGGGGCCCCGCAGGGCCCGGCCGGGATGCTGTTCTCCCCCGACCTCGTCGGACCGTCCGAGGAGATCGCCGCGCGGCTGTACGCGCACCCGGGGTTCCTGGCGGTCCGGGAGGTGGTGTTCGCGCTGCCGTTCAGCTTCGCGCAGGAGGACTACGTCCAGATCCTGACCGACATCGCGACGCGGCTGGGGCCTGCGCTCGGCCGTCCTTCCGTACAGTCGCGGGAGTGCTGATCCCCCTCGCGATCCTGCTCGCCGTCGCCTCGGCGGTGTTCTACGCGGTGTCGGCGGTGCTCCAGGAGCGCGAGGCGTCCCGGCAGTCGGCGGCCGGCCTCGGCCTGATGACCCGGCTGGTGCGGCGCCGGCTCTGGTGGGCGGCCGTGGCCGCCACGCTGACCGGAGCGGGGCTGCACGTCGCCGCGCTGGCCGCCGGGCCGCTCGTCGTGGTGCAGCCGCTCGGGGTGTCCTGCCTGGCGATCGCCCTCGTGCTCGGGTCGCGGGTGAACCGCACGCGGATCAGGCCGCGCTCGTGGGCCGGGCTGCTGTGCGTGGTCCTCGGGCTGCCCGCCGTGCTCTCCGCGGTGCCGCACCACGGCCCGCACGGGCCGCACTCCGCACCGGGCGGCGGCCTCGGGTTCTGGCCGGTCGTCGGTGTGCTCGCGCTGGTGGTCGCGGCCGCGGCCGCGGGCGGGCTGCTGCTGGGCCGGCGCGGGCCGCGCGGGGCCGCCGTGTGCTACGCCGTGGGCGCCGCGCTGTGCTTCGGCGCCGCCTCCGCGACGACCAAGACCCTGCTGCTCGGCCACCTCACGCCCGGCCGGTTCGCCGTGACCGCGGCGGCCGCGCTGATCGGGACCGCGCTCGCGCAGCACGCCTACCGCGGCGGCGGCCTGGGCGCCCCGCTCGCGGTGCTCACGATCCTCGACCCGGTCACGGCGGGGGCGGTGGGCGTGCTGGTGCTCGGCGAGCCGTTCGGCACCACGCCGCTCACCCTCGCCGTCGGCGTCCTCGGGATGGTCGTGACGGCCGTCGGCGTCGCCCTGCTGTCCGCGCGTCGGCCCGTCGTGCAGTCCTCGGGGCCGACCGACGCGGTCCCGGTGTCCGCGAACTCCCGCGACTGACGGACCCGGACCGGGAGCGCACGCGGCCGCGGCGACCGGGAGGTCGTATCGTGCCACCCCATGGCACCGGCGCCGAGCGCGTCCCGCACGCCGGGGCGGGCACGTTGACCCGTCCCGCGACCCGTCCCGCGACCCGTCCGGCGGTGAGCCGCGCCCTGCCGCGGGTGCCCGCCCGCGCCCTGGCCGGGGCGACCGCGGTCCGGCTGGTGGTGTGGTCCACGCGGCTGGTCGGGATCCTCGCGCTCGCCGGCGGCCTGCTGGCCGGGCCGCGCCGGATGCTGGGCGAGCCGTTCCGGGCCTCGGTGGGCCTGCCGGAGATCGTCGGGGTCGGGCAGGTCGTGGTCACGGTGGTCGCGGGCGTCGGGATGCTGCTGCTCGCCGCGGGGCTGCGCCGCCGCAAACGGCGGGCGTGGGCGCTCGCCGTGATGATCACCGCGGCGCTCACCGCGGTCAACCTCGGGCGGGTGATCGGTCCGGCGCACGGGCACGGCGCGGAGGCCGCCGTCGTCACCGCGCTGCTGCTGGCCCTGCTCGTCGTGACCCGCCGGTCCTTCCCCGCGCGCTCCGATCCCGGCGGCGTCACCCGGGCGGCCCGCGTGCTCGTGCAGTTCGCGGTGGCCGGCGTGGCGGTGGTGTGGCTGTTCCTCGCGCTCAACCCGCACCGCCTCGCGCCGGGCGCCGCGGCGACGGACCAGCTGCTCCAGGCACTGCTCTCGCTGGTCGGGGTGTCCGGCCCGGTCGGGTTCACCGCGCATGGCGTGTGGCTCGACGACCTCACCGCGACCGTCGGCCTCACCTTCGGCGTGCTCGCGGTGCTGGGTGCCGGGTACTTCCTGCTGCGCTCCCCCGAGCCCGAGTCCCGCCTCGAGCCCGGCGACGAGGCGCGGCTGCGCGGCATGCTCGCCCGCCGCCCGGACCCGGACTCGCTCGACTACTTCGCGCTGCGCCGCGACCGCACCGTCGTCTACGCGCCGAGCGGCGGGGCCGCGGTGTCCTACCGGGTGCTCGCCGGGGTCGCCCTGGCCTCCGGGGACCCGCTCGGCGAGCAGGGCGAGTGGGGCGCGGCGATCGCGGCCTTCCTCGACCGGGCGGTCGCGCACGCCTGGGTCCCGGCCGTGCTCGCCTGCTCCGAGGAGGGGGCGACGGCGTGGGCCCGGGCCGGGTTCTCGGTCCTGGAGTTCGGCGACGAGGCCGTCCTCGACACCGCGACGTTCACGCTGGAGGGCCGCGCGATGCGGGGTGTGCGGCAGACCGTCGCCCGCGCGGAGCGGGCGGGCGTCGCGGTCGACGTCCGCCGGGTCCGCGAGATCGAGCCGACCGAGCGGGCCGAGCTCGCGCAGCTGGCCCGCAGCTGGCGCGGCGACGCCGAGGAGCGCGGCTTCTCCATGGCCCTCTCCCGCACCGCCGACGGCACGGACGGCGAGGCGGTCCTGGCCGTCGCGCACCGCGACGGGGTCCCGGCGGCGCTGCTGCAGCTCGTCCCGTGGGGCCGCGACGGGCTCTCCCTCGACCTCATGCGCCGCGACCCGACGGCGGACACCGGGCTCACCGAGAAGCTCGTCGTCGACGTCCTGCGGTGGGCCGGTGGGCACGGCATCGCCCGGGTGTCGCTGAACTTCGCGGTGTTCCGCGGGGCCCTCGAGCGGGGGCAGCGGCTCGGGGCGGGCCCGGTCGCGCGGCTGTGGGCGCGGATCCTGCACGTCGCCTCGCGGTGGTGGCAGATCGAGAGCCTCTACCGGTTCAACGCCAAGTTCCGCCCGCGCTGGGTGCCCCGCTTCCTGCTGTTCCCGGCGGTGCGGGACCTGCCGCGGGTGCTGCTGGCGATGCTCGAGGCGGAGGGCTTCGGCGGCCGCCCGCCGGCGCTGCTGCGCCTGCTGCGCCGCTGACCGGCACGGACGGTCCGCCGCCGGAGCGGTGCGCGCCGCCGCCGGATGGGGTAGGCATCGACGATGGCCGACACCGGGGACCCGCTCGACCTGCTCGACGCGGAGGAGCGGGCGGGGCTGCGGCCCGCGGCGGCGGGGTTCGTGCACCCGATGCTCGCCACGCTGACCGCCGACCACTTCTCCGACCCGGGGTGGATCTACGAGCGCAAGCTCGACGGCGTGCGGGCGGTGATCGTCCGGGACGACGCCGGCACCACGCTCTGGTCGCGCTCGGAGAAGCCGATGACCGGCACCTACCCGGAGATCGCAGAGGCGCTGGGACGCGGCCCGGCTCTCGTCGCCGACGGGGAGATCGTGGCCTTCGACGGCCCGCAGACCAGCTTCTCGACGCTCCAGGCGCGGCTCGGGCTCCACGACCCCGACCGGGCCCGTGCCACCGGCGTGGAGGTGTTCGGCTACCTGTTCGACGTGATGGTGGTGTCCGGCCGCGACGTCACCGGCCTGCCCCTGCGCACCCGCAAGCGGCTGCTGCGCGCGGCGGTGGACTTCACCGACCCGATCCGCTTCTCCGCCCACCGCAACACGGACGGCGAGGCCTACCTCGCCGAGGCGTGCGCGCGCGGCTGGGAGGGGCTGATCGCGAAACGGGCGGACGCCCGCTACCTGCCGGGGAAGCGCTCCGAGGACTGGCTGAAGTTCAAGTGCGTGCGCGAGCAGGAGTTCGTGGTCGGCGGCTGGACGGACCCGACGGGTTCGCGGCAGGGCTTCGGCGCGCTCCTCGTCGGGGTGTACGACGGCGACGGGCTGCGCTACGCGGGCAAGGTGGGCACCGGCTTCGACGGGCACGTGCTGCACGACCTGCGGGCACGCTTCGACGGGCTCGCGGCCGACCGGTCCCCCTTCGCCGACGCCGTCCGGGAGAAGGGCGCGCACTGGCTGCGCCCCGAGCTCGTCGCCCAGCTCGGGTTCACCGAGTGGACGCGCGACGCCCGCCTACGGCATCCCCGCTACCTCGGCCTGCGGGACGACAAGGATCCCCGCGACGTGGTTCGTGAGGAGCCTCGCTCCTGACCGCGCGTCAGGGCACGCCCGCCGGGTACCCGGCACCCATGGCTTCGGAGACCACGGTGGACGGAACGGTGGACGAGACGGCGGACGGGACGGCGGACCGGACCTCGCAGGCGGGGCCGCCGGACTTCTCGGCGCTCGACACGGCCGTCCTGGACGTCGACGGCACGCTGGTCGACACCAACTACCACCACGCGCTGGCCTGGTTCCGGGCCTTCAGGCGGTTCGACGTGACGCTGCCGGTGTGGCGGCTGCACCGCGCGATCGGGATGGGCGGCGACCAGCTGGTCCCCGCCGTCGCCGGGGAGCGGTTCGAGGAGGAGCACGGCGACGCGGCGCGGGAGGCGTGGGCCGAGGAGTTCGAACCGCTGCTCGCCGAGATCCAACCGTTCGAGGGGGTCCGCGAGCTGCTCACCGCGCTGCGCGACGCCGGGCTCAAGGTCGTGCTGGCGAGCTCGGGGAAGCCGAACCACGTCGACGCCTACCTCGACCGCTTCGGCGGACGGGAGCTCGCGCACGCCTGGACGAGCAGCGAGGACGTCGAGTCGACCAAGCCCGAGCCGGACCTGATCGGGGTGGCGATGGGCAAGGTCGAGGGGCGCAGCGGGCTCGTCGTCGGCGACTCGGTGTGGGACTTCGAGGCCGCCGGCCGGGCCGGGTGCGCGGGCTACGCGATCCGGACCGGTGGCTTCTCGGTCGAGGAGCTGCGGGAGGCGGGAGCGCGGGAGGTGTTCGAGTCCGTCCCGGAGCTCCGTGACCACCTCGTCAGCGCGCTCGCCCGGCGATAGCGGGGGCCTTCGCCTCGCCGTACTCCTCGCGCAGCGCCGGCAGCAGCTCGGTGCGCGCGAACTCGAGGAAGTCCGGCTGCATCTCGCCGCCGACCTCGACCAGCGCGACGTGTGTGAACCCGGCCTCGACGAACGGGCGCACGGCCTCGACGTGCGCCGAGACGTCCGGCCCGCAGGCGATCGCCGAGGCCACGTCCTCCTTGCGTACGAACTGGGTGGCCGCGGCGAACCCGGCGGTGCCGGGCAGCTCGGCGTTGACCTTCCAGCCGCCGGCGAACCAGCGGAACAGCGAGTGCGCACGCTCGACGGCGGCGTCGGTGTCCGGGCCCCAGCTGATCGGCTGCTGGCCGATCTTCGGCAGGTCGGCGCCCGCCGCCCGGTCCCAGCCCTCCACCAGGTCGGGCAGCGGCTCGACGGCCACCATGGCGTCGGCGACCGGGGCGTACCGGTTCACCGACTGCGCACCGGACACCGCCAGCGCCAGCGGGACGCCGTCCTCCGGGCGGTCCCACAGCTTGGCCGAGTCGACCCGGTAGTGCTTCCCCTCGTAGGTCACGTAGCCGCCGGCGAGCAGCTCGCGGATGATCGCGACGGCCTCGTCGAGCATCTCCTGACGCACGTCGGCCGTGGGCCATCCCCGCCCCACGACGTGCTCGTTGAGGTTCTCGCCGGACCCCAGCCCGAGGGTGAACCGGCCGGACGACAGCAGCGCGACCGTCGCCGCCTTCTGCGCCACGACGGCGGGGTGGTACCGCATGATCGGGCAGGTCACGTAGGTCATCAGGCCGACCCGTTCGGTCGCGGTGGCGACGGCGCCGAGGACGCTCCAGGCGTACGGGGCGTGGCCCATCTCGTCGAGCCACGGGAAGTAGTGGTCGCTCATCACCTCGAAGTCGAACCCGGCCCGCTCGGCCGCGACGGCGTCGGCGACGAGGTCACGGGGCCCGCGCTGCTCGGTCATCAAGGTGTAGCCGAAGGAGGTCATAACGGCCGGATACCCCGCCGCGCCCCGCCGACCCGTCGCCCCGATCCGGGTGGCGGGCAGGGGTTCGACCCGCCGGACCGGGGTAGTCGGGCCGCGATCCGGAGGAGAGGAGCGCATGGTGCTCAGCAGCAAGGAGCGGGCTGCCCTCGCGGCGATCGGCAGAGTCCTCGAACGCGAGGACCCCCGGCTCGCCCGGCAGCTCACGGCCGACCCCCGGGAGGTGCCCGGCCCGGTCGAGCCGAGCCCCGGGCGCCCGACCCCCGCGGCTCCCGTCCCCGACCCGTTGCTCGCGGCGGGCGCACCGGCCCCGGCGGCCGGGGACGCCCTCGGCGACCCCGCCGGGGACCGCACCGACCGCCGGGACGGCGACGGCGGGACCGGGGAGGAGGACGACGACGCGGATCTGTCGGCACCCGGCCCCGAGATCACCGGGATCCTCGTACTCACCGTGCTGGCCGTGCTCGGGCTGGTCGTCGGCCTCCTGGCCGGACGGCCGGGGTACGCCCTGATCGGGGCGGCGATGGGCACCGTGGGCGGGCTGTGGTGGCGCTGCCTGCGCCGCCGCCCGGGGCACGGCGGCCCGTGCGGCCGCGCGTGCGGCGGCTAGGGCCCCGGTCGGGGTCGGACGGGGACCCGCGAGCGGGCCCGCCCTCCCCCGGAGCGGATCCCGGCCCTCGGCGATACTGCTCCCGTGGCGGTGCGGACGATGGGCGTCGAGGAGGAGTTCCTGCTGGTCGACCCGGACTCGGGCGAGCCCCGCGCCGTCGGGTCCACCGTGCTGCGCCGTGCCGCGGGTGAGCTCACCGGCGAGCTGCAGGCCCAGCAGGTGGAGACCGCGACCGACCCCTGCCGCGACCTCGGCGACCTGCTCGGCGAGATCCGCACCCGGCGCGGCGAGGCCGAGCGGGCGGCCCGCGCCGCGGGCGTGGAGGCGGTGGCGCTCGGCACGCCGCCGGTCCCCGCGGACCCGCACGTCTCCTCCGACGCCCGCTACCGGGCGATGGTCGAACGCTTCGGCCGCACCGGGCTCGAGCAGCTGACCTGCGCCTGCCACGTGCACGTCGCCGTGGACTCGGCGGACGAGGCCGTCGGCGCGCTCGACCGGATCCGGCCGTGGCTCGCGGTGCTGCTCGCGCTGTCGGTCAACTCGCCCTTCTGGGACGGCACGGACACCGGCTACGCGGGCTTCCGCACCCAGGTCTGGGGCCGCTGGCCCTCGGCGGGACCGACCGGTCCCTACGGCTCGGCCGCCGCGTACCGCGAGCTCACCGAGACCCTGCTCGGCACGGACACCCTGCTCGACGAGGGCATGTTCTACTTCGACGCCCGCCTCTCCGCCCACCACCCCACGCTCGAGGTCCGGGTCGCGGACGTGTGCCGCGAGCCGGTCGACGCCGTCCTCGTGGCCGCCCTGACCCGCGCTCTGGTCGAGACGGCGGCGCGCGAGTGGGCCGACGGGGTGCCGGCCGACGCGGTGCGGGTCGAGGTCCTGCGGCTGGCCGCGTGGCGGGCGAGCCGCTCGGGGCCGGACGCGGAGCTGCTGCACCCGCACACCTGGCGCCCGGCCCCGGCGGCGGACGTCGTGCGCGCGCTGATCGACCACGTCGGACCGGCCCTGCGGGACGCCGGCGACCTCGACACGGTCCGGGAGCTCTGGCAGGCCCTGGCCGCGCGCCGGCCGGGCGCGACCCACCAGCGCCGGGCCTTCGAGGAGGGCGGCGACCTGCGCTCCGTGGTGCAGGACGCGCTGGCGGCGCGGGACTGAGCGGGAGCCCGCGCCCGGACCGTCAGGAGGCCTTGCGGCGCGAGCCCGAGGAGGACTTCCCGCCGCCCGACTTCCCGCTCGACTTACCCCCGCCGGACCTCCCGCCGCCGGACTTCTTGCCCCGGGCCTCCTCGACGCTGCGCTGCAGGGCCTCCAGCAGCGCGTTCATCTCGGTGGGCTCCGGCGGCTCGGACTCGGTGACGATCTCCCGGCCCTGCTTCTTGTCCTCGATCAGCTGCTCGACGCGGTCCCGGTAGGTGTCGCGGTACTGCTCGGGCTTCCACGGCCCGCTCATCGACTCGATGAGCTGCGTGGCCATCTTCAGTTCCTTCTCCCCCGGCTTCGTCCGCCGTGTGGGGACGTTCTCCAGGTCCGACGCGTCCCGGACCTCGTCGGCGAAGTGCAGGGTGTGCAGGGCCAGGACGTCGCCGTCGGCCCGCACCGCCGCCAGGTACTCCTTGCCGCGCATCACGAACGTCCCGATCGCGGCCTTCCCGCCCCGAGTCATCGCCTCGCGCAGCAGCGCATAGGGCTTGCGGTACTCGTCGCCCGTCGGGGCCAGCCAGTACGTGCGCTGGTAGTACACCGGGTCGATGTCGGCGAGGTCGACGAAGTCCGTGATGTCGAGGGTGCGGGAGCGGCCGGGCGCGATCTGGTCCAGCTCCTCCTGCTCGACCACGACGTACTCGCCGTCCCCCACCTCGGCGCCCTTGACGACGTCGCCGTAGTCGACCTCCTCGCCCGTGCGCTCGTTGACGCGCTGGTTGCGGATGCGGTCCGAGGTGCCCCGCTGGAACTGGTGGAAGTGGATCGTGTGGTCGTCCGTCGCGGTGAACAGCCCCACCGGGATCGACACCAGCCCGAAGGTGATCGAGCCCGTCCAGATCGCGCGTGCCACGCCGCCTCCCTCGTCCGTCCCGGTCCCCGGGCGCCGGTCGGGTACCCGCGACCGCACCCCGGCAGTCGTCCCCCTCCTGCCTACCGGGTCCCGGCCTCCGGGCCCAGCAGGTTGCCGAGCGGGCCCAGGTCGATGTTCAGGTCGCCCGGTTCCAGCCCGAAGTGCTCGCGCAGCTCGACCATCGCCTCCTCGAGCCGCATCAGCCCCAGGCCGAGCTGCTCGATCTTCTCCTCCGGCAGGTCGCCGGCGTCGACCCGGCGCAGCGCCTGCCGTTCCATGAGCTGGCGGAGCAGCTCGACGATCGTGAGCACGAGCCGCCCGAGGTCGCGGCCGACCGTGTCCGGCTGGGCCTCGACGCGGCGGGGCAGCTCAGGCACGAGGCGCCCCCGTGACGTCGACCTCCGTGACGTCGAACCCGGTGAGCTCGGCCTGCGCGAGCGCCCCGTCCGGCAGCGCCGGGTCGTGGCCCTCGTTCAGCTTCGCGACGGAGCTGATCAGTGCCCGCAGCGAGACGTGCACGAGGTCGACGTCCGCCAGCGAGATCGTGATGTCCCCGGTCAGCATCACGCCCCCGGCGAGCAGCCGGTCGAGCAGGTCGACGAGGCTCAGCTCGTCGTCCGGGTGGGCCAGCGTCACGACTCCCCCAGCGTGGCGAAGGAGAAGGGCGGCCACGGACCCGTGAGCTCGACCGTCGCGCCCTCCGCCTCGACTCCCGACAGCGCCGCGCGGAACTCCTCCTCGCCCGCCACGTCCACCAGGTACGTCGCGTTGAGCACCATCTCCTGCTCGCGGCCGCTGAGCCGGGCGTCCTGCGGCTTCATCCGGTACGCGGCCGCGGCGACCTGCGCCAGCGTCTCGTCGATCCGGTCGGCGACCGCGCGGGCGCGCTCGCGGGCCCGGGCGCCCCGGTCCCGGTCGGCGCGCCGGCGCAGCAGGTACGCCGTCCCGGGCTTCCCGGACGGCTCGGGCTCCTCGGCGGGCGCCTCGGGCTTCGCGTCGACGTAGACCTTGACCCCCCACTCCCGGCGGTCGCGGACCCGGTCGAGCACGGCCCCGAACTCGGCCGCGCGCTCGCGCAGCATCCGCGCGACGGCCTCGTCGTCCCGGTAGACGGTGGCCAGCCGCAGCGGCGCGGTGGGCAGCTCCGCCGCCGCCTCCACGATCACGCCGTGGTGCGCGCGGGCGAGCCGCTCGATGCGGCCCAGGTCCTCCATCGCGCGGGCCAGCGCCGCCTCGTCGAACTCCTCCTCGCGCACGGTGCCGACCACGGCGACGAGCGGGCCCTCGGCGACGAGCCGGGGTGCCTCGCCGTCGACGCCCGGCCCGGCCGGGGCCTCGGCGCCGCCGAGCCGCACCGCGTACAGCCAGACCAGGCTCACTCCCGCTCCCCCTGCTCCTCCCGGGCCCGTGCGGTCCGGGTCCGGGTCGGCTCGGGTTCCGGCTCCTGCTCCGGGGCGGCGCCCGCTCCCGACCCGTTCCCGAGCTCCCGGTTGCGGGCGGCCTCGAGGTCGCCGATGCGCTGGCGCAGGCGGCGGTTCTCCTCGTTCAGGTCGCGCTGGCCGGAGCTGAGCGTCGGGTCGTGCTCCCACCAGTCGATGCCCATCTCGCGGGCCTTGTCGACCGAGGCGACGAGCAACCTGATCTTGATGGTGAGCAGCTCGATGTCGAGCAGGTTCACCCGGATGTCGCCGGCGATCACGATGCCCTTGTCGAGCACGCGCTCCAGGATGTCGGCGAGGTTCGTCGACTCCACGCGGTGCTCGGGCGGACGCGCCGAGCGTCCCGGTACCGGAAGACCTCCGGTCGTCATCGTCCTCCTCTGTGCAGCTGCCCACGGCTGTGCCGGCCGGTCCTCTTGTAGCCGAGGAGATCGCCGTGCTCGTCGACCTCCACCTCGAAGACGGCCAGGATGTCGGCCGAGTCCGGGATCCGGCGGGTCTCGACGACCTCGACGCCGATCATCCAGCCCTCGTCCCGTCGCTCGATCGACACCACCGACTCCAGCTCGCGCCCGGTGAGTGCGACGATCTCCTCGGCCGCCCGCCGGGCCGCGTGGGCCGGCAGCGCGCCGCGGGCGCGCCCCCGCTTCCGCGGGGGCGCGGTGCCGTTGCGCGCGGTGCCGTTGCGCGCGGCGTCGGAGCGCGCGCTCCCGTTGTGCTCCCCGTCGTGCGAGCCCTCCCGCTCGCCGGCCGGCTCGCCCCTACGGGCGGCGGTGCGGCGAGCGGGGCGCTCGCGTCCGGTGTCCTCGTGTTGTTCCGTCATCCGTCCCGCCGGTCAGGCGCGGCGCACCATCAGCCGCTGCAACAGCTCGTTCTCACGCTCGGCGCACTCCTCCTCGGAGAGCTCGCCGGTCCGCCGCGCCTCGTCGACCCACTCCAGTTCGGCGCGGATCCGCGCGGGATCGTAGTACTGCTGCTCGGCCTGGTCCTGGATCTGCTGGGCCAGCCACAGGACCCCGCGCACGGGGGCCACCGGCAGCCCGAGCAGACCTGACACGATTCCCATCCGCGCTCACTCCTCCGGGACGAAGTCGTAGGGCGCGAGCGGGCCGAGCAGCCGCAGGTGGAGCCACTCGCCGGTGTCCGCGCCCAGCTCCTCGACGGCCTTCTCGAACTCCTCCGCGCCGTCCCGCCGGACCAGGAACGCCGCGTTCACGACGTCCTCGGGCTGGGTCGGGGTGGTGGTCGAGACCGCCTCGGCGAACGGGCCGATCCGGTCGACGATGTCCTTGGCGTCGACGTCGCGGCGCTCCTCGAGCGCCTTGACGATCAGCTCGCCGAGCTTGACGCGGTCGTAGTAGGCCGCCTCCTCGGGCACCCCGCGGATGCGCTCCTGCAGCTCGCGCACCCCCGAGTCCTCCTCCACGATCTCGCGGAGCAGGACGTCCTGCTCGTAGCGGCCCTTGAGCGTGTACTGCACGGTGCCCTCGAGCTGGTCCAGCGCCCGGACGAACCGGTCGTGGTGGGGCGCGAGGAGCTCGCCGACCACGCCCTCCTCCTCGATCACGGCCGGGAACCGCATCGGGAGCACGGTCGTACGCGCGGCCACCGAGTCCACCACGGCCTCGTGGGCGACCAGGTCGTCCCGGGTGCCCAGCGGGCGGTCGAGCGGCACGTCGCCCACGATGGCGGCGACCTTGTCGTGCACGACCGTGGTGACCGTCCCCGAGGGGCCCAGCCCCACGAGGTCGTCGGGCAGCTCGGCGTCGGACCGGACCAACCCGTAGACGTACGTCGCGCTCACGCCTCACGCTCCCGCGTCCGCTGCGGCCGCCGCCGACGCGGCGCCTCCTCCCGCTCCTCCTCGCGGTTGTTGCCGCCCAGGAGCTCCTCCACCTTGTCGACGGCGGCGTCGATCACGCCCGTGGTCTTGCCCTTGGCGCCGCCCTCCATCACGCCCTGGGTGAGCTCGGTGAGGTCCTTGCCGCCCTTGCCCTTCCCGTACAGGTCGAGCCGGTTGGTGGCCTCGGCGAAGCGCAGGAACGTGTCCACGCTCGCCACCACCACGCGCGCGTCGATCGTGAGGATCTCGATCCCCACCAGCGACACCCGCACGAACACGTCGATGACCAGGCCCTTGTCGAGGATCAGCTCGACGACGTCGGCGAGGCCGCTCGAGCCTCCGCCGCCGCGCTGCACGTGGCCCCCACCCGTCTGCGTCGCCACCGTCATCGCTCATCGGCTCCTTCCGCCGGCGCCCGCGGGCTGCCGGCGTGCGGTACGGCGGCGGGCCGGGGGCGGCTCCTCGTCGGGTTCCTCGTCGGCCTCGTCGGCCTCGTCGGCGGGCGCGGTGTCCTCGTCCGCCTCGTCGACGGGCTCGGCCTCCTCCTCGGCGGCCTCGTCGACCGGGCCCTCCTCGGGGTACTCGTCGGCCTCGTCGGCCTCCTCGTAGTCGCCCTCGTCGGCGTACTCGTCGGCCTCGTCGTAGTCGCCCTCCTCGTCGGCGGGCTCCTCCTCGTAGTCCTCGTCGTACTCGGCGGCGGGCTCGGCCTCCTCGTCGTAACCCTCTCCGGCGCCCTCCTCGGCGTACTCGTCGCGCTCCTCGGGCTCGCCCTCCTCCTCGCGGGCGCGCCGCTCGTCCTCGAGCGCCTCCTCGTGGGTCCGGACGACCTCGGCGTCCCGGATCTCGCCGCGCCAGCCCTCGATCTCGTCCTGGTGCAGCATGGCCGTGGTCATGGCGTGCCGGCGGAAGTGCTTGAACTCCAGCCGGGCGCGGCGGCCCTGGGCGCGCCAGATGTTGCCGGTGCGCTCGAACAGGCCCTGCGGGTGGTACTCGAGCACCAGCAGCACCCGGGTGAGGTTCGGGCCCAGCCCGGTGAAGCTCACCGCTCCGTCCACGTGCCCCTTGGCGCCCTTGGAGCGCCACATGATGTGCGAGTCGGCGACCTGCTCCATGGTCGTCGCCTCCCACTCGCGGTGGGACCAGAAGACCTTCGCCTTCCAGTGGGTCTTCTCGTCGGTGATCTGGTCGACGCTCTCGACCTTCTTCATGAAGCCCGGGAAGTCGGCGTACTGGGTCCACAGGTTGTAGGTGGTGCGCACCGGGAGGCCGACGTCGATCTCCTCGACGATGTTGGTCAGCTTGACCTTCTTGCCGCCGCCGCTGCCGCCGCCCCCGCCCTCGGAGTCGTCGTCGCCGCCCCCGCCGAACAGGCCGGTCACCTTGTCCTTGATCCCCGAGAAGAAGCCGCCGCCCTTGCCGTCGCCGCCGTCGCCGTCCTCGCCCTCGGCGTCCGGGTCGCCGTCCTCGTCGTCACGGCGGCGGCCCAGGGCCTCGCGCACCCCGGTCCCGCCGTTCTCCGTGACCGTGTCGAGGCGGTCCGTCAGGCTCGTCACCCGGTCCGTGGCGGCCTCGGCCGCACGCTGCACGAGCAGCGACAGCAGGCGCGAGCCGGCGTCCTTCAACGCGTCGGCCGGAAGCGCCTCCGCCAGCTTCTTCGTGTCAGGCATCGCTGCTCCTCCGCTTGCCCGCGGTCTTGCCGCGCCCGGACGCCGCCTTGGCCCCACCCGCGGCGGCCCTCGCGCCGGCCCGGGCGGTGGCGGTGCCCGCGGCCGCGGTGCGACGCCCGCTGCCGGCGGCCCGCGACCCCGCCCCGCGCGCCGTGCCCTGCGCCTTGGCGGTGCGGCGCCGCTTCGGCGCCTCCTCGGCCTGCTCCGGCTCGGCCGGCTCGTCGCCCGACTCGTCGCCGGCCTCGTCGCTCGCCTGGTCACCGGCCTCGTCGGACCGGTCGGTCTCCTCGTCGTCGCCACCGGCCGCGTCGCGGGCGCTCGACACCGCGCTCTGCGTCGCGTCGGTGCCCGCCTCCCCGGCGTCCTCCGCCGTGTCCTTCCCCGTGTCGCTCGCCATGTTCTTCGCCGAGCCGGCTGCCCCGGAGCCGGCGTCGACGAGACCCTCGACCTTCTTGCCGACCTTGTCGGTCAGCGCGGCGACCTGGCGCGCCGCCACGGCCATCGCGGCGCCCTTGCCGGCGTCCAGCAGGCGCCCGCGGACCTGGTCGCTCAGCGCGGACAGCTCGGGGGAGCTGTTGAGCAGCTTGGCACCTTGCGCCAGGAGCTCACCCGGCCCGCCCGCACGACGCCCCGCGGCCATCCCGCCGAGCATCAGGGCGAGCTTCATCTTCTTGGTGCGTCCCAGGAAGTAGCCGCCGGCTACCCCGAGCGCCACCCGTGCGCCGCATTTCATCGTGCCTCCTCGTGTGGTGGCCGGTCCGCGCCCGCACGAATGCGACCGATGACACCGAACCGATCACGCTCGAGCCCCGAACCGGGGTCAGCAGCTTCTACCCGAACGGATCTGGCCGCACACGCTGAGCGCGGACATCGCGCATTTTTGCGCCGTTCGGTCCACTCTCCCGGCCCATTTTTCCGAAATGATCGTGAAACGGCCGGGTGACCCGCACTGGGACGTTTCCGCGACTGCGCTGGGCCGAACGAGGGCCTACCGCCCGGTCGGCCCAACGTGCTGTCACGCAGCGGAAGCGGCCGTGCGAGGAGGGTGCACGGCGAGGAGCTCGGTCGACGCAGCACCCGGAGCACTCCGCCGGGTACTCCGCTGTGGACGACGCCGTCCGGAGCCGACACGAGCGGGTCAGGAACCCGCTTTGGCGGCCGCCACGACGATCAGCACGATCAACGCGATGAGAACCAGCACCACGGTCACCGGCAACAACACGATCGCGAGGACGAGCGCAAGAATGATCGCGACGCGCATTCCGGTGCTCATGGCCCCGACCGCGCCCTTCAGCGCGCCCCAGATCGGGTTCTTGCCGGCCAGTCCGGCCCGGACCCCGCCGAGCACCGCGCCGACGGCGAGCCCGCCCGACGCGGCCATCTTCTGGAGGGTTCCGCCCAGGTCCTCCACGTGCTCCAGGACGAGCCCCACCGAGGACTTCAGCAGGGTGCGCAGCAGGTCCCGCAGGCTGGCCTTCAGGTCGGCGACCGCGGCCTGCCGGCGCTCGACGGGATCGAGGTCGGCGGGCCGCGTCCCGTTCTCCGACCGCGGGGCCTCGTCGTCGATCTCCAGCGCCGTCGTGCGCATCCGTGCTCCTTCCCGCCGCGCGGCCGGTGCCCGGCCGCGCCCCTCCCGAACTACCCCCGAGCGGGGTCGCACCACTCGCTCCGCGGGTCCCGCCGCACAGAATCCGCCCGTCCGTCGTAGCGACGGGGCGGACCCGGCCGTCCGCGTTGCCCCGACCGGCCCAGCCACGTGTCGATCACTCGCGGGTCGGGATCGCGGTTCACCACGTCGGGCCCGGGTAGCGCTCCCGCATGGCGAGCATCGGCTACTTCCTGTCCTGCGAGCAGTACGGCCCGAAGGAGCTCGTCGCCCAGGCGCGGGCGGCGGAACGGGCCGGCTTCGAGAGGCTGTGGATCTCCGACCACTTCCACCCGTGGAACGACGAGCAGGGCCAGAGCCCCTTCGTCTGGTCCGTGATCGGGGCGCTGTCGGAGGCGGTGTCGCTCCCCGTGACCACCGCGGTGACCTGCCCGACCGTCCGCATCCACCCGGCCGTGATCGCCCAGGCCGCGGCGACCGCCGCGGTGCAGCTCGACGGCCGGTTCATCCTCGGCGTCGGCAGCGGCGAGCTGCTCAACGAGCACGTCCTCGGCGACGCGTGGCCCTCGGTCGGCGAGCGACTGGCCATGCTCGAGGAGGCGGTCGACGTGATCCGCCTCCTGCACGAGGGGGAGCAGATCAGCCACCACGGCACCTACTACGAGGTGCAGGAGGCGCGGATCTACACGCTGCCGGACCAGCCGGTGCCGATCTACGTCTCCGGGTTCGGTCCGCAGGCGACCGAGCTGGCCGGGCGGATCGGGGACGGCTACTGCACCGTGATGCCCGACGGCGACCTGGTCCGGACCTTCCGCGAGTCCGGCGGCGGGGACAAGCCGGTCCAGGCCGGGATGAAGGTCTGCTGGGAGCCCGACCGCGAGGCCGCGATCGACCGGGCGCACCGCCTGTGGGGGAACGACGCGCTGCCCGGCCAGCTCGCCCAGACCCTGCCCCGCCCGCAGGACTTCGCCGACGCCATGACGCTGGTGCAGCGCGAGCAGGTCGCGGAGACGATCGTGTGCGGCGACGACCCGGACGACCACCTCGAGCGGGTCCGGCAGTACCTCGACGCCGGCGTGGACGAGGTCTACGTCCAGCAGGTCGGCGGGGACCACGAGGGCTTCTTCCGCGGCTGGTCCGAGAAGGTCCTGCCGCAGCTGCGCTGAGCCGCCCGCCGGGGCACCGCGCCCGGCCGGTGCTCAGCTCCGCCGGCGGAGCTGGGTCTCGTCCAGGTCGAGCTCCTGGCTGATCGCCACCATCGTCGGGCGGCTGATCTCGCCGCGCGACTGCAGCCGGCGCAGGGTCTCGCGCTCGACCTTCAGCAGGCGCAGCCGCAGGGCGCTGGTGTCGGTGGGGCCCTCGGCGTTCCGGTCGTGCCCCGCCCGCCCGTCCCCGTTCCTGCCGGCGCCGTCGCCGTCGCCCTGGTGGGCACGGCGGCTCGCCTCCAGCTGGTCCCGGAGGTGGTCGCGGCGCAGCTCCAGGACCTGGCGGAGCTCCTCCACCCCGGCCGGGCCGGGCTCGTCCTGCTCGGCGACCTCGTCGAGCTCGCGCAGCGCCGCGTCGACGGCGGCCCGGCGGGCCCGGAGCCCCTCGGTGCGCTCCCGCTCGTCGGGCCGCAGCCGCAGCACCCGCAGCAGCCAGGGCAGCGGCACCGTCTGGCCCACCAGGGTCACCAGCACCACCACGACGGTGAGGAAGAGCAGCAGGTCGCGGCGTGGGAACGGGGCCCCGCCGACCGCCGTCAGCGGGATGGACAGGGCCACGGCGAGCGACACCGCGCCCCGCGGCCCGCACCAGCCGAGGGCCAGGCGCTCCCGCCAGGGCATGTGCGAGGCCGGGTCCTGGCGGATCGGCAGCAGCTGACCCAGCGGGGGCACGGCCATCACCCAGGCGAGGCGGACCACGATCGCGGCCACCGACACCGCCAGCGCGGCGAGCAGGAGGGCCTGCCACGGGTAGGCCCCGATCTCGCGGAACACCGTCGGCACCTGGATGCCCAGCAGCACGAACAGCAGCGCCACGAGCAGGGTGTTCAGCACCGACCAGAAGGTCTCCGAGTGCAGCCGCACCGTCGGCTCGACCAGCCCCCGGCCCCGGACGCCGAGCCACACGGCCGCGGTCACCGTCGCCAGCACCCCGGAGGCGTGCAGCTCCTGCGCCGGGACGAAGGCCAGGTACGGAGTGACCAGGGAGAGCAGCACGTGGCTCGCGGTGTCCCGCACGTACCGGCGCAGGGCGGCGCTCACGATCCCGACCACCAGCCCGAGGGCGATGCCCCCGCCCACCTCGATCAACAGCTTCAGGCCGATCTCCCCGGCCGAGGTCGAGGCGCCCACCGCGCCGATCGCGACGGCGAACAGGGTCAGGGCCACGCCGTCGTTGACCAGGCCCTCGGACTCCAGCACGGTCACCAGCCGACGTGGGGCGCCGAGGCGTTGCAGGACCGAGCCGGCGGCCACGGGATCGGGCGGCGCGACGGCCGCGCCGAAGGCGATCGCGGCGGCCCAGCCCACGTCGGGGAAGACCAGCAGCAGGGTCCCGCCCACGGCCACCGCAGTGACGACGACCAGGCCGACCGCCTGCCCGACGACCGGCACGAGGTGGTTCGCCGTCTCGCGGGGGTCGCTGAAGAAGGCGGCGTAGTAGATCAGCGGCGGCAGGAACAGCAGCAGCACCAGGTCCGGGGAGAGCCGGACCTCCGCCACGCCGGGGATGAACGCGGCAGCCACGCCGAGCAGGACGTACACCGCGGCGTCGGGGAGCCCCGTCCGCCGGCTCACCAGGCGGCCGAGGACCACCCCCGCCGCCAGCACGACGACCACGAGCAGGACCTGAGTCGGCACGCGGCGAGCGGTACCCCGTGCGTGGGTCCGGCATGCCGGGAGCCGGGAGGTGGGCAGGGAGGTGGGCAGGGAGGTGGGCAGGGAGGTGGGCAGGGAGGTGGGCAGGGAGCCGGGCCGTAGGCTTGCCCGGTGCCGATGACCGCGAAGTACGCCACCACCTGCGGCGTCTGCTCGAACCCGATCCGGCCCGGCGAGGAGATCGCCAAGGCCGGGAAGTCGTGGGCGCACACGGCCTGCGCCGGGGCGGCCGGGAACGGTGGTTCCGGCGGTGCGGAGGCGGACACCCTGGCCGCGCGGCCCACCCGGTCGGCCCCGCGTCCGGACATGCCGGCGGCCGACGGCGCCCTCGAGGTGTGGACGGACGGGGCGTGCTCGGGCAACCCCGGTCCGGGCGGCTGGGCGTGGGCCACCCGCGACGGCCGGCAGGACAGCGGCGGCGAGGCGGGGACCACCAACCAGCGTATGGAGATCCGCGCCGCGCTGGAGGCGGTGCGGGCGCTCGAGGGCCCGCTGGTGGTGGTCAGCGACTCGACCTACGTCGTGAACTGCTTCCGGGACGGCTGGTGGAAGGGCTGGCTCGCGCGCGGCTGGACGACGAGCGCGCGCAAGCCGGTGGTGAGCCGGGACCTGTGGGAGCCCCTGATCACGCTGGTCAACGAGCGCGGGGACGTGTCCTTCCGCTGGGTCAAGGGCCACTCCGGCGACGAGATGAACGACCTCGTCGACGCGCTCGCGGTGGAGCAGTCGCGCGCGGTGGCCTGACGGCCCGCGGTCAACCGGCGCGGCGGCGCCTGCGGCCGAGCCGGCCCCACAGCATGACGCCCATGGCGGTGACCAGGGCGGCGAACAGCAGGGTGGGGCCGGAGAGCAGGGCCAGCCCGGCGAGCAGCCCGACGAGGCCGAGCAGGATCAGGGCGAGCGCCGCCGCCCGCCCCGCGCGGGCCGGGAACCTCCCGTCGGCGAGCCGCTCGGCGAAGCGCGGGTCCTCCATCCGGATCGCCGCCTCGATGTCCTGCAGCCGGCGCCGGTCCTCGTCGCTCAGCATGGCTCCCCCTCGCTCTTGCCGTGAGCGAACTCCCTCGGTCCGTGCCGGTCAATGGGCCGTCCGGGGTGGACCGCACGGGTTCCTGGCCCGTCCGCCGGACGCCGGCGCGGGCCGCCCTGCCCGGGCGGCCCGCGTCGTGCGCGACGATCACTTCAGGGGGTCGTGCCCCCAGTTCATCAGCGAGTGGCGCCAGGTCGTCTCCGTGACGTCGCCCTTCGGCTTCTGCGCCAGGTGCCGGTGCACGTAGCCGACGACCTTGCGCATGTGCTTCTCGTCGTCCTCGGACAGATCGGCCTTCCTGCTCCGCAGGATCTGCACGATCCGCCGGCCCGACTCGTGCCCGACGGACTCGCCGCCGTCCTTGTGCTGGCCGGCGTCCTTGGACTCGTCCGTCTTCAGCCACTTCTCGAGCTCGGCGGCGGTCATGTTGACCGCCTCGCCGAACTCCTCGTGGACCTCCTCGGCGCTCCTGCCGCTCACGACGTCGCGGTCCCGGGCTTGAACAGGACCTTCACCGCCCCGTCGCGCTTCTCCTGGAACATCTTGTAGGCGTCCGGTGCGGACTCCAGGGGCACGTGGTGGGTGGCGAAGTCCTCGGTGCCCAGCGGGTCGTCGTCCGTGAGCAGCGGCAGCAGGTCCGGCACCCAGCGGTGCACGTTCGCCTGACCCATCCGCAGCTGGATCTGCTTGTCGAACATCTGCAGCATCGGCAGCGGATCGGCCATCCCGCCGTAGACGCCGGACAGCGAGACCGTGCCGCCCCGGCGGACCAGCTCGATCGCCATCTGCAGCGCGGCCAGCCGGTCCACGCCCGCGGTCTTCATGAACGGCGCGGCCAGCGCGTCGGGCAGGAAACCGGCGAGCTGGTGGGCGATCTTGCCGAACGGCGAGCCGTGCGCCTCCATGCCGACGGCGTCGATCACCGCGTCCGCCCCGCGGCCGCCGGTGAGGGTGCGGACCGCGTCGACGACGTCCTTGCCGGCCTCGCGCAGGTCGATCGTGGTCACGCCGCGGTTCTGCGCCCGGCTCAGCCGCTCGGGCACCAGGTCGATGCCGATGACCGTCTCGACGCCGCGGTGCCGGGCGATCCGGCAGGCCATGTCGCCGATCGGGCCGAGCCCGAGGACGACCAGGCTGCCGTCCCGCGGCGGGTCGGCGTAGGCGACGGCCTGCCAGGCCGTGGGCAGCACGTCCGAGAGGTAGACGAACCGGTCGTCCGGCGGGCCCTCCGGCACCTTGATCGGCAGCCGGTCCCCGAACGGCACCCGCAGGAACTCCGCCTGCCCGCCCGGCACCTGGCCGTAGAGCTTCGTGTAGCCGAACAGGGACGCGCCCATGCCCTGCTCGCGGTTCTGGGTGGTCTCGCACTGCGAGTGCAGGCCGCGCTCGCACATCCAGCAGGTGCCGCAGGAGACGTTGAACGGCACCACCACGCGGTCGCCGACCTCGAGCGAGGTCACGCCCGGGCCCTTCTCCGCGACGATCCCCATCGGCTCGTGACCGAGGATGTCGCCCTCCCCGAGGAACGGGCCCAGCACCTCGTACAGGTGCAGGTCGGAGCCGCACAGGCCGGTCGAGGTGATCTGCACGATGACGTCGTCGGGATCCTTGATGGACGGGTCCGGGTGGGTGTCCACCCGGACGTCGCGCTTGCCGTGCCAGGTGACTGCGCGCACGACGCCTCCTCTCAGCCGGGGGTCAGGCGGGGTACTGGTGCTCGTTGAGCAGCCGGGCCAGGTGCGCCGCGTTGGCGGCGAGGGTGGCGGTCGTGGCCGCCACGGGTTCGGGGGTCTCGTCGAGGTCCTTGTAGTCCGTGCCGGACATCGCCTCGCCGTTCCAGTACACGGACCCCTGCGCCGGCACCGTGAAGCCGGTGTCGTTGAGCGCCTGGAACAGGTCGGCGGCGATCTTGTGGGCGCCGTCCTCGTTGCCGACGACGGCCGCGACCGCGACCTTGCCGAACATCAGCGGGCGGCCCTCGTCGTCCGTCTCGGAGATCTCGGCGTCCAGCCGCTCCAGCACGCGCTGCGCGACGCTGCTCATGTGCCCGACCCAGGTCGGGCTGGCCAGCAGCAGGATGTCGGCGTCGAGGATCCGGCGGCGCAGCTCCGGCCAGTCGTCGCCGGCGCCCATGTCGGGCTGGACGCCGGGACGGACGTCGTGGTCGACGACGCGGATCGTCTCGCCCACCACGTCGTGCTCCTTGAACGCGGCGAACACCTCGTCGATCAGCTTCTGGGTGCTCGACCCGGTCGGGGACGCGTTCAGGGTGCAGTTGAGGGCCAGTGCGGTGAGCATGCGGGCCTCCCGCTCGGGATCCACGGTCCCCGCTGCGATACCCGGCCGCGGGTGGGGCAAACGGACGCCGGCCGGGGTGCGGAGGTTCGGGGGTTACGCGGACAGGTACTCGCGTGCCAGCATGAAAGCTTCTCGGAGTCGCGGCGTTCAACCACGCAGCGCGCGATCTCCCGTCCCGGGGAGGCGCACCGCCGATGCAGGAGAGGGCCATGGTCGAGATCGAGCTCGAGGAACGCCCGGAACCGGGCCACCTCGTCGCGCACCTGCGCGGGGAGGTCGATCTCGCGACCCTCGGGCCCTTCCGCGCGGCGCTGCGCCGGCTCGCCGAGGCGGACTCCGCCGTCGTCGTCGTGGAGCTCGACGACCTGCAGCACCTCTGCGCGAGCGGGGTGCGGGAGCTGCTGACCCTGGGCGAGGACCTCGAGCGCCGCGGCGGGGGCCTGCACCTGGTGTGCGGCGAGCACCGGCCCGCGCAGATGATCCTGCGGGCGCTGGGCATCCCGGCGAGCGCCGGGCTCCCGGACGTGCCGGCGTACGCGGTGTCGCGCAGCGACCGGAGCTGATCCGGGCGCGGCCCCCCGGTTGAGCCCTCCGGCGGAGGGGAAGACCGGGGCATGCCCGTGCTCCCCCGCCCGCGCCGCACCGCCCCATGAGGCTGCCGTCGCCCCGCCTCACCGGCCGTTGGTCCACCGGCATCGCCATGGCGCTGCTCGGCCTCGCCCCCTTCGTGCTGCTCTCCACGGCGCCCTTCCTGTTCACCCCGGTGCTGGCCCGCGAGCTCGGCACCGACCGGGCCGGGCTGCAGCTCGGGCAGGGGCTGGCCAACGCGTCGTACGCCTTCGGCGTGGTCGCGGCCGCCGACCTGATGCGGCGCATCGACCCGCGCCGGATCTACCTGGGTTGCACCCTGCTGGTCGCCGCCGGGGCCGGGGCGGCCGCGCTCGCCGGGTCGAACGCCGTGCTCGTCACCGGGCGGGTGCTGCTGGGCCTGGGCAGCGGGATGCTGCTGGTCGTGGCGCTGCCGCCGGCCGTGACCGGGCACGGCCCGCGGCGGATCCCGCTCACCGTCGCGTTGATCAACCTGGGGCTCTTCGGCGGCTCGGTGCTCGGGACGTCGATCGGCGGGTTCGCCGCCACGCCCGGCGCCTGGCGCTGGGTGCACCTGGGCGCCGCGGTGATCGCGCTGGCGGGGTTCGTGGTGGGGCTCGCGGGGTTCGGGCGCAGCGACCCCGAGGCGCCGCGGATGCGCTTCGACCCGTCCGGCGTCCCGCTGGCCGCGGCCGCGACCTTCCTGCCCTTCGTGGGGGTGAGCGTGCTGGTCGGGCGCCCGGCCACCGCACCCGGGTTCGTGGTGCCGACGGTTCTCGGGCTGGCGGCGCTCGTGCTGCTGGTGGTCCGCGAGTACCGCAAGGAGGACCCGCTGATGCCGGTCCGGCTCCTCGCGCACACGCTGCCGATCACCGGCATCGGGGCCGCGATGGTCACCGGCGCCGGGTTCACCGCGTTCACCGAGCTGGCGGTGCTGCGGCTGCAGGGGGTCGAGGGACATCCGCCCGCGGTCGTCGGCGCGGCGCTGGCCACCCAGGTGGCCGGGATGCTGCTGGCGATCCTGCTGATCGTCCGCGTCCTGCCCACCCGGTGGTTGCCCGTGCTGGTGCTGGGCGGGCTGCTCACGGTGTGCGCGGCCGGTGCCGTCCTGCTGAGCGGCGGCGGTCTGGTGCGCGCGGCGGTAGCGGGGTTCCTGCTCGGGCTGGGCGCGGGCACGGGCGTGGCCCCGGGGCTCTTCCTCGGCGCGCTGAGCGTTCCCGCGCCCCGGCTCGGGCCGGCGTTCGCGCTGGTCCAGCTGCTGCGCGCGGAGGCGGCGTTCCTCGCGGCACCGGTGGTGATGCGGCTCGCGACCTCCGGCGGGCCCGCGGCGATCGACCGCACGATCCTGCTCGGTGTGGTGGTCACCGGCGTCGGTGCGGCGGTGCTGACGGGCGTGCTGCTGCTCGGCGGGTCCGGTCCGCAGAAGCCGGACCTGCGGCGGTGGACGGAGGGCGAGGGCACGGCCTTCCGCTCCCCGCCGGTCGCGGCCGTGCTGCGGGAGTGACGCCCTGGTGACCGGGTACGCGGGGGCCGGACGGCCGGGACGCCGGCCGGCTGACGACGTGACGAGGGAGGTCCGTGGCGTGCAGGACCCCGCCCAGCAGGACGGTGCCGAGAAGACCCGCGAGGAGACCCGCGGAGAGACCGGCGGGGAGGCCGGCGAGGACACCGGGTCCGGTCGCGGCGACGAGCAGGCGCGCGCGGAACGGGTCGACGAGCTGGCCCAGCAGATGAACGTGGCCAACAACTGCTCGCCGCCCCGCCCCGGCGATCCGGACTACTGATCCTGGACCACGCGTGTGCCGGCCCGGGGCACGGGTAGGGGCCGGACCATGCGGACCGTTCCGGAGGTCGTGGTCGTGGGTCAGCTGGCCCGGGACCTGGTGCTGGTCGTCGACGAGATGCCCGGGCCCGGGAGCGCGGCCGACGTCCGGGAGCGTCACGAGATGCTCGGCGGCAAGGGCGCGAACTGCGCGGTGGGCGTGACCCAGCTGGGTGCGACGGCCTCGCTGGTGGCCGTGGCCGGGGACGACACCGCGGCGGAGCTCGTGCTCGACCGCGCCCGCCTCGACGGGCTGGACGTGTCCCGGGTCGTGCGCCGCCCCGGCACGGCGACGGGCCTCGTGGTCGACGTCCTCGACCGGGAGGGGCGGTGGCGCTACCTGCAGGACCTGGGTGAGCCGGTGCTCCTCACCGAGGCCGACGTCGACGCCGCCGCCACGGAGCTGCGCGCGGCCCGCGTCGTGGTCCTGCAGGCCCAGCAGCCGGTGCCGGCCCTGCTCGCCGCCGCCCGGCACGCCCACATCGGCGGCGCCCGCATCCTGCTCGACGGCGTGCCCGGCGACGACGGGCGGGACGCGCTGCTCGGACTGGTCGACATGTTGCGCGCCGATCCCGCCGAGGCCGAGCAGCTGCTCGGCCGGGAGATCGACGGCCCGGCGGCCGCGGTCGACGCCGGCCGCCGGCTCGTCGACGACGGGCTCGGGGTCGCGGTGCTCGGCGTGGAACGCGACGAGCCGGGGAACGTGGCCGTCTGGGCGGGCGGCGAGGTGTTCCTGCCGCTCGAGGACCCCGGTCCGGAGGGGCCCGTCGACACGACGGGCGGGGGCGACGCGCTCACCGCCGGCCTCGCCGTCACCCTGCTGCGGGATCCGTCCGCGGACCCCGGCGCGGCCCTCGCGGTGGGCGTGGCCGCCGCGGCCTCGACGGTCCGCCACCCGGGCGGCCGCCCCGCCCTGTCCCCCGACCTCCTCCGCACACGCCCGTGACGAGGCGCCGGGGAAGCATGGCGCGCCCAGGGGCTCCGACCTTGCGCATCATGGATCCCTGACGCGGTGTCAGGGCGGGATCGTGCGCGTCAGGGAGCCATGGTGTGCTCGCGACCGCTCCGGGATCGCGTGGTGGATCCGTGCCGTGGTCGCCGGGGGTCGGCGTAGATGCGCTTGTGGGCGGCCCGGACCAGGCCGCGGTAGACCGGCCCGAGGCGGCCCGAGGCGGCGAGGGCGGCCCGGGCCGCGTTGGCGCCCGCCCCGCCGTGCACCGCGCCCCCGGGGTGAGCGGACGACCCGGAGAGGAAGAGCCGGTCGATCGGGGTGTCCGCGCGCCCCAGCCCGGGGACGGGCCGGAACACCAGCTGCTGGTGGACGGCCGCCGTGCCGCCGTTGATCGCCCCGTCGACCAGCCCGGGGTTGCGCCGCTGCAGGTCCGCGGGACCGGCCACGCTCCGCGCCCGGACCAGGTCACGGAAGCCCGGCGCGTTGCGCTCGATCGTCGCCTCGATGCGCTCGGCGTGCCGGAGCAGGTCCGCTTCGGTCCAGCCCAGGTCCCGCGGCACGTGCGTGTAGGCCCACGCGGACTCGGTGCCGGCGGGCGAGCGCGAGGGGTCGGCGACGGTCATCTGCCCGAACAGCAGGAAGGGTTGCTCGGGTACCCGTCCGGCGGCCAGGTCGGCGGCGTAGCCGCGCAGGCCGTGCATGTCGGAGCCCAGGTGCACGGTGCCGGCCCGGCGGGCCTCCGCCGCGGTCCAGGGCACCGGACCGTCGAGCGCCCAGTCGAGCTTGACCGTCGCGGTGTCCCACTGGAACCGGTCGAGGTCGCGGACGAACCGGGACGGCAGGTTCGCCTCGCCCACCAGGTCCCGGTAGAGCACCGGGGCGGGGACGTCGGCGAGCACGGCGCGCCGGGCCGTCACCGGCGTGCCCTCGGCGTCCCGCACCCCGACCGCGCGCCCGCCCTGCAGCAGCACCTCGCGCACCGGCCGGCCGCACTCGACCCGGCCGCCGCGCTCCTCGAGCCGTGCCACCAGCGCGTCGACGATCCGCCCGGCGCCGCCCTCGGGCACCGGGAAGCCGACGTCCTGGCCCAGCATGCAGAGCAGCCAGCCGAACACCGCGCTGCCCGCGGCGTCGGGCCCGAGGTCGGTGTGCAGCGCGTTGCCGGCCAGCAGCAGCTTGGCGCCCTCCCCGGCGAACCGCTCGTCGGCGAACCGGCGGACGGGCTGGACGATCATCCGCGCGAACCGCAGCGCGTCCGCCGCGCCGAGCGCGCGCAGCAGCCGCGGCGTGCCCTTGACCGGCGGGAACGGGCGCAGCACCGTCTCCAGCAGCGCGTCCCGGACGCGGTCCCACTCCCCCGCCATCTCCCGCCAGACCGCCCCGTCCCCGGGTGCGAACGCGTCCAGCCCGCCCGCGGTGGCGTCGAGGTCGCGGGACAGGACGGCGCAGCGGTCGTCCGGGGTGACGTGCGCGAGCACCTCGGGGGCGTGCCGCCAGCGCAGGCCGTACCGGTCGAGGCCGAGCTCGCGCAGCACCGGGGAGGCGGCGCCGAGCGGGTAGAAGGCGCTGAACAGGTCGCTCCGGAAGCCGGGCGCGGTGATCTCGGCGGTGCGCACGGCGCCGCCCGGGGCCTCGGCGGCCTCCAGGACGAGGACCTGCCAGCCGGCGTCGGCGAGCAGGTTGGCGGCGACGAGGCCGTTGTGCCCGGCCCCGACGACGACGGCGTCGGCGGTGTCGCTCACGACTGCCGCACGACCTTGTTCCGGACGATGCTCTCGAGCCGGGCCAGGGTCTCGGTGTTGCGCGGCACCAGCACGGCCTGCTGCACGAGCCCCGGGATCAGGACCGCCGGGCCGGACTCGGCGTGCTCCTGCATCACGATCCGCGTCCCGCCGGGTTCGGGCCGCAGCTCGATGCGCACCCGCGCGGCGCCGGACGGCCAGGCGTGCGCCTTGAGCTCGAGCAGCCGCTCCGGCTCGCAGGCCACCACCTCGGTGCGGTCCTTCAGCTGGACCGGCCAGCTGCCGACGCTGTGGTGCAGGCGCGTCCCGACGGCCGGGAAGCCGTCGTCGACGGCCCGCATGTGCGTGGCGCCCACCACCCAGAGCGGGTAGCTCCAGCCGTCGGCGAGCACCCGCCAGACCTCCGCCGGCTCCGCCGGCACGAACCGCTCGACCTGCATCCCGCTCCCTCCTCCGACGTTGCTCGTCACCACGCCCGTCACCACGTCCCGCCCGTCACCGCCGGACGGCCCGGCCGACGACCGCTCCCAGTGCGGTCGCGGCACCGAGGCCGGCCGCGATCCTGCGGGCCCGCTCGCGCCCCGGCCCGTTCCAGCCGTCGTGCACGCGGCGCGGCCGGTCGGGCGGGGCGTACAGGGTCCCCTGATCGTCCTCCGGCCCGCCGGGCCGGGCCAGCACGTAGCGGTGCACCTCGGCGGCGAACACCCGCTCGGCGCTCTCCGGCCAGACCTTGTGCTGCAGCAGGAGCAGCCGCGCGAGGACGCCGCCCGCCACGACCTCGCGCCGGGGCCTGCGGATCTGGTTCACGATGATGCGCGCGACCCGCTCGGGGCGGTAGGTCGGCGCGGCGAGCCGCGGCCGGGCACCCGTCCGGTTGGCGGCGTCCCGCCAGATGGGCGTGTCGATCGCGGCGGGCAGCACCGTGCCCACCCGCACCCCGCGCACGCCGGAGGTCCGCAGCTCCTGGCGCAGGCTGACGCCGAGCGCGCGGATCGCGAACTTCGCCATGGAGTAGGCCGCGCCGTAGGGCAGGGCGATCAGCCCGAGGATCGACGACACGTTCACGATCACTCCGTGGTCGCGCTCCATCATCCCGGGCAGGGCGGCGCGGCAGCCGTGCACGTACCCCATGAGGTCGACGTCGAGCACCCGCCGCACCTCCTCCAGCGGCACGTCGAGGAAGGCGCCGAACTCCACGACCCCGGCACAGTTCACCCAGGCGTCGATGCGGCCGAAGCGCCCCGTCGCGTCCCCGGCGACCGCCTCGACGGCCGCGAAGTCGCTGGTGTCGGCCGGGGCCGGGACCAGGCCGTGCCCGCTCAGCTCGGCCAGGGCGTCGGCGTCGCGGGCCACTCCGATCACACGCGCGCCGCGCCGGAGCAGCTCGAGCGCGGTCGCGCGCCCGATGCCACTCGACGCGCCGGTCACCACCACGACGCTCCCCGCGATCTCCACGTCCGGCGAACTACCCGTCCCCGCGCGGGTCACACGTCGTCCGGCGTGGACACGGTGAGGCCGGGTAGTTCTGCGCCCATGGAACCGGATCGCGTCGCGCACCCCTGGGGTGCCCGCACCCCGTACGGGAAGGGCGCGGAGTGGCCCGTCCGCGTCGACGTCCAGCTGGCCGAGGGCGTGACGGAGGAGGACGTCGAGCGCTGGGTCCCGGCCGCGTCGCTGCTGCACTCCAACGGCGACGCCATGGACGTGGCGGTGCGGGCGGGCCGGATCGTCGGGGTGCGGGGCCGGGCCGGGGACCGGGTGAACCGCGGCCGCCTCGGGCCCAAGGACCTCTTCGGCTGGCAGGCCAACGGCTCGCCCGACCGGCTCGCCCGCCCGCTCGTCCGCGAGGGCGGCGAGCTGGTCGAGACGGACTGGGACACCGCGATGGAGCGGATCGTGGCCCGCACCCGCGCCGTGCTCGCGGACGACGGACCGGCCGGCCTGGGCTTCTACACGACCGGTCAGCTGTTCGCCGAGGAGTACTGGACGCTCGCCGCCGTGGTGCACGGCGGGCTCGGCACGAGGAACCTCGACGGCAACACGCGGCTGTGCACGGCGACCGCGGCCGAGGCGCTCAAGGAGTCCTTCGGCAGCGACGGCCAGCCCGGGTCCTACGCCGACGTCGACCACGCGGACGTCATCGCCCTCTTCGGGCACAACGCGGCCGCGACGCAGCCCGTGCTGTGGAGCCGCATCCTCGACCGGCTCGCCGGCGACGACCCGCCCCGGCTGCTGTGCGTGGACCCGCGCACCACCGAGGTCGCCCGGGCCGCCCGCGCCTCCGGCGGCGTGCACCTCGCGCCGCGCCCCGGCACCAACCTGCCCCTGATGAACGGCCTGCTGCACCTGCTCCTCGAGGGCGGGCACGTGGACGAGGCGTACGTCGGCGCGCACACGGTGGGCTTCGCCGATCTCGCGGCGGTCGTCGCGGACTATCCGCCGGGGACCGTGGCGGAGCTGTGCGGGATTCCCGAACCCGACCTCCGGGCGGCCGCGGCCCTGCTCGGCGGGGCGCAGCGGCTGCTGTCGACGGTGCTGCAGGGCTTCTACCAGTCCCACCAGGCCACCGCGGCGGGGTGTGCGGTGAACAACGTGCACCTGCTGCGCGGGATGCTGGGCCGGCCCGGATGCGGGGTGCTGCAGATGAACGGCCAGCCCACGGCGGAGAACACCCGCGAGTGCGGCGCGAACGGCGACCTCGCGGGCTTCCGCAACTGGGCCAACCCGGCGCACGTCGAGGAGCTGGCCCGGATCTGGAACGTCGACCCGGACACACTGCCGCACGAGGGTCCGCCGACGCACGCGATGAAGCTGTTCGAGCAGGCCGAGCAGGGCACGATCCGGCTGCTGTGGATCTCCGGCACCAATCCCGCCGTCTCGCTGCCCGAGCTCGCCCGGATCCGCCGGGTGCTGGCGCAGGACGACCTGTTCGTGGTGGTGCAGGACCTGTTCCGCACCGAGACCACGGAGTTCGCCGACGTCGTGCTGCCCGCGGCGACGTGGGGCGAGAAGACCGGGGTGCTCACCAACGCGGACCGGACCGTGCACCTCGCGGAGAAGGCGGTCGACCCGCCCGGGGAGGCCCGGCCGGACCTCGACATCTTCCTGGACTTCGCCCGGCGCACGGACCTGCGCGACCGGGACGGGCAGGCCTTCCCGCCCTGGGACGACGCCGAATCGGCCTTCGCCGCCTGGGCCGCGTCGACCGCGGGCCGCCCGCTCGACCAGACCGCGCTGAGCCACGACCGGCTGCGCGGGGCGGGCGGGATCCAGTGGCCGTGCACGGCCGAGGCGCCGGACGGCACCCCACGGCTCTACGGCGACGGTCGCTTCCCCGCGCACCCGGACGTCTGCGAGAACTACCCGAAGGACCTGGTCACGGGCGAGCCCACGGACGCCGACGCGTACCGGGCCCGCAACCCGCAGGGCCGGGCGATGCTGCGGGCCGTCCGGCACGTCCCGCTGCCCGAGCCGACGGACGACGAGTACCCGCTCGCCCTGATCACCGGCCGCACGCTGGTGCACTTCCACACCCGCACCAAGACGGGCCGAGCGCCGGAGCTGCAGGACGCCGAGCCCGAGGTGTGGGTGGAGTGCTCCGCGGCCGACGCCGGGCGGGCGGGGCTGGCCGAGGGGGACCTCGCCGAGCTGCGCACCCGGCGCGGCCGCGTGCGGGCCCGGGTGCGGATCGTGGACCTGCGCGAGGGCGTGGTGTTCCTGCCCTTCCACTACGGCTACTGGGACGCGCCGGAGCGGGACCGGGCCCACGACCGGGCCGCCAACGAGCTCACCCTCACGACCTGGGACCCGGCATCGAAGCAGCCGGCGTTCAAGACCGGCGCCGCGGCGCTCGGCCCCGCCCGCTGAGGCCCCGCTCGAGCGGGCCCCACGCGACGAGGCCCGCTCGACGAGGCCCGCTCGACGAGGCCTGCTCCCCGGCGGCGCCGCCGAGCCCGCGGGCGGCCCGGGCGCCCGCCCGCGCGGCCCGCCCCGGCGGCGTCCGTCAGCGGTCGCCCTCCTCGTGCTCGCCGGCGCTGTCGGCCGTGTCCGCGCCGCCGCGCGGGAACGCCGCCCCCTGCGGCTCGTCGGCCGCGGCGTGGGCGTCGTCCTCCGGGGTGCCGGTGATCGTGGACTCCCGCAGGACCTGCTCGGTCATGCCCTCGTCGTTCTTGTCGCGTGCGGTCATGGCCGAGGCGTATCCGCGGACCGGGACGTTCAATCCTCGTGCCCCGCAGCCCCTGTACCGTCCGCCCGGGCCCAGGCCGGGAACGCGCCGAGGTCGCAGGACACCTCGCGCCAGCCCGGCCCGCTGACCGGGGCCGCCCCGCACAGCGGCCGCCAGTCCCCCGGCGGCACCCACAGCAAGCGACGCCCGCCCGGTTCGAGCAGGGGTGCGACCAGCACGTCCGGCCCCAGCAGGTACTGCAGGTCCGCGTCGCGGGCCGCCCGGTCGCCCGGGTACGCCAGCACCATCGGCCGGATCACGGGCGTCCCGCTCTCCGCGGCCTCCCGCGTCGCGGCGACCAGCCGCGGCCGCAGCTCCCCGCGCAGGGCGCACGCGGCCAGCGCCGCCTCCCGGTGGGGCGACGGGTAGGCGGTGGGCTCCCGGGCGCCGACCCCGTGGAAGCGCATGATCGGCGAGAACGCTGCCCACTGCGTCCACCGCACGTACAGCTCCGGCTCGACGTCCGGTTCGGTGGCGAAGGGCCGCATGTCCCTGCGCAGCTCCTTCGCCCGCTCGTAGGACTCCGGGGTCCAGTAGCCGCCGGCGTCGTGGGTGACGAAGGCCAGCCCGGACAGCGCCATCGACAGGCAGGCCCGCAGCGTGGAGGTGAGCCCGCCCCAGGTCGAGGGCATGTCCCCCGCCCAGGTCACCGCGTACCGCTGCTGCCCCGCGGTGCCGGAGCGGGCGACCGCGACGAAGTCGGCCCCGTGGGCCCGCTCCCCCGCCTCCGCGACCGCCTCGGCGTAGAGCAGCCCGTAGCTGTTGTGCCGGGCCGCGCCCGTGCTGCCGTCGGCGAAGCGGGCCTCCCCCGGCACCTCCTCGCCGAAGTCGGCGAGCACCGCCGAGGCGCCCTCCGATCGGAGGGTCGCGGCGAGCCGCTCCACCCACCAGCTCCGTGCCCGCGGGTCGGTGAGGTCGACGGGCAGGGTGTCCGGGTCGTCGATCGTCGGGACGGGGCGCCCGGACGGGCCGCCCAGCAGGAACTCGCGGTGCCGCTCGGCCTCCTCCGTGCCGCGGGCGAGGTACGGGTTGATCCACAGGCTGGTCCGCACACCACGGTCGTGCAGCGGCGCCGCCCAGCCCTCGGGGAACCGTTCCCGGTCCGGGCCGGCGCTCCACGCGGACGTGTCGAGGACGACCTCGCCCAGCCACTCGTCGACGTGCATCAGGACCGGCGGGCTCCCGGCGGCGGCCAGCTCGTCCGCCGTCGCCACCATCTCCCCGGCGGTGAAGTAGGAGGACCGGCTCATCCAGGTCCCGAGCGCCCACTCCGGCAACGGCCGGGGCAGCCCGGTGAGGGCGTGGTAGCGGCGGAGGATCGCGGGCGCGTCCCCGGTGAGCACGAACAGGTCCAGGCCCTCCCCGTCGACGTCGATCCGCGCGGCCTCGGCGTGGGTGGCGCCGAGGTCGGCGTCGACGACCGCGCCGGTGTGCACGAACAGGCCCCAGCCGCGGTCCGACCACAGCAGGGGTACGTTGAGGTACGCGGTGTCGCGGCCCGCCGCCCGGTCCACCTCGGTGTTGCGCATCCGCCGGAACCTGCCGCGCAGGTCGATGCCCTGGTAGCTCTCGCCGCCGCCGTACACGCCGGCGTCGGGACCCAGGTGCACCGTCTCGACCCAGCCCGCGGGGCGCTCCCCCGTGGCCGGACGGCGGCCCGCGGCGAAGGGCACGGTCTCGGCGGCGGGCTCGGAGAACCGGGCGAAGCCGCCGCACCGCAGGCCCTGCCCGTCGGCCGACCACACGGCCTCGACCTCGGGTCCGGCGATCCGCACCCCGCCCTCGACGGCGGTGAGCTCGGCGGGCCGGTCCGCGAGCGGGAGGAGGATCGGCGAGGTCCCGGGGACGGGCGGCCCGATCCGCAGCCGCAGCACGCCCGGCACGGGGACGGTCGCGGCGACCTCGTCCGTGCGGCCGGAGGCGAAGCGGACGCGCAGCCGCCCGTCCGTGAGCCCGGCACCGTCGTAGGGGTCGAGGTCGGTCACCCCTGCGAGCCTACGAGGAGACGATCTCCAGGTCCGACGCGGCGACCTCGACGTGGGCGCGCTGGCGGCCCAGCAGCGCCGAGGCGGCCGGGTCGCCCGGCGCGACCTGCGCGGCGAAGCCGTCCGTGTGCGCCACCATCCGCCCGGTGAAGGACACCCGGTCCGCGGCGGAGACCCGGAAGGGCGACTCGCCCGGCTGCCGCACGATCTGGACCCACACCCGCTCGTCGGCCGCGGTGCCCAGCCAGAAGCCCTCGTCCGCCGGGACCGACTGCACGGGGACGCCCTCAGAGGTGACGGTGCGGCCGGCGAACCCGGAGAGGTCCCCGCCCGGCCCGGAGGCCTTCTCCAGCGGCAGCAGGCTGGTGCCGCCCACCGCGAGCCCGCTCGACGCGCTCGCGTCCGCCGTGGTGCCCACCCCGCCCAGCGGGTCCCACCGCACGAAGGCGGCCACCGCGACCAGCGAGCAGACCGCGGAGATGATCGCCCAGAGCCACAGCGGGGCTCCCAGGCGGGGGCGGGCACGGACCCGGGCGGGGGCGGCGACGAGGCCCTCCGGGTGCACGTCGGTCACAGCAGGCTCCCTGCGATTCGATGCGGAATGCGCCTGGGGTCCCACCGATCTCCGCCGGTCAAACGCGTGTCACCAGGTCGGCGTGGCGCTGGTCACTTCTTCCGGGCGCGAGCGGTCTCGCGGTCGTTCGCCTTCTGGATCTCCTCGACGAGCTCGTCCTTGTTCTTGCCGTCGGGATCGGCGATGTCGAGCTTCTTCGCGATCTGCACGAGGTGGCCCTTCTTCGCCCTGGCGTTCACCCCGCCCGCGGTGTCGCGGTCGTCGGACCGGGACTGCGGGGCGCTCTTCTCGGCCTGCTCGTCCGACGGACCCGGCTCGTCCTTCGGCTCCCAGTGGTCCCCGACCTTCTCGTGGGTGTGCTTGAGCGCGGCGAAGGCGGTGCGGTGGGCCCGCTCCCCGTCGCCGTAGCTCTCCTCCGCGGACTCGAGCGCCTTCTTGTAGGTGCGCACCGCCTTGTCGTCCGAGCGCGCGATCGTCGCCGGCACGTCGTCGCGCATCTTCTCCGCTTCCCGGTGCTTGTCGGCCATGTCCCTGCTCCCTCCCGAGCTCGGGCCCGACCAGGGCCGGCGGTCGGTCCTCGCGGTCAGGCCTCCGCGGTCACTTCTCGGTGCTCACTTCTCGGCCGAGCCCGGCTCGGCCATCTTCTTGTGCGCCCCGGCCTTCAGCTTGTCCGGCAGCACGTCGTTCGCCACGCTCTGCGCGCGGGTGGACAGCGACCCGGCGACCACCTTGTCCCTGCCGGCGAGCAGGGCGTCCACCCCCTGCTTCGCCACCTGCGCCGGGTCGTCCTTGTCCGCGGCGCCGACCCTGGTGTCGTCCATCTCGGCGCGGTGGAAGAAGTTCGTCTCGGTGGGCCCGGGCATCAGCGAGGTCACCGTGACGCCGCTGTCGCCCGCCTCGAGCTCGGCCTGCACCGCCTGCGCGAAGGACTGCAGGAAGGACTTCGAGGCGTTGTAGATCGCCTGGTAGGTGCCGGGCATCTGGGACGCGATCGACGACGTGATCAGGACCCGTCCCTCGTGCCGGGCCACCATGTCCCTCAGCACGTGCTTCGACAGCCGGACGGTCGAGGTGACGTTCACGTCGATGACGTCCTGCTCGGCCTCGAGGTCGTTCTCCACGAACGGGCCGCCGAGGCCGACGCCGGCGTTCAGCGCGGCGACGGCGACCGGGCGCCCGGTCTTGCCCACGGCGGCCCACACCTCCTCGACGCCCTCCCGGCGCCGCAGGTCGGCGTGCACGGTGGTGACGGAGACGCCGCCGCCGTCGTCCTCGGCGCTCTGGCCGGCCTCGCGGATCTTCCCGGCGGCGGTCTCCAGCGCCGCGTCCTCTGCGGTGACGACGAGGTCGTAGCCGCGGCGGGCCAGTTCGCGGGCGAGCTCCAGGCCGATACCGCTGGAGGCGCCGGTGACGAGGGCGAGTTCTCGGGTCGTCATGCCCCTCGGCTACCCGCGCCGACCCCGCCCAACCGGCCGGCCGGCCGGGCATGGAGCCGACCGAGCCACCTGCGTCGACCCCTCCCCGCCCTGGGGGCAGCTGCTCAGCAGCGCTCCAGGGCGTCCGGCTTGTGCACGGCCTCGCTGTCGCTCTTCTCGCTGCGCACGAGGTACTGCGGCTCGTCCTTCGACGCCCGCACGGTGCGCCCGGCGGCCTCGGTGTCCTCGGTGATCTTCTTGAGCACCTCGCCCTCGGCCCACCCGCCGTGGCTCTTCCAGCGGACCTTGTCGCCCTTCTCGAACTCGCTCATCGTGTCCTCCCGCGGTGCGTCCGTCCGGTCCACCGGGCGATACCCCGGAGGGCCCGCGGGCTACACCGACCGGCCCGCGCGGACCTCGCGGACGAGCCGGCGCGCCTCCCGGACCTCCGGCGGCGCGGGCGGGTCGGGCAGCAGGTCGGTCGCCCGGCGCAGCCCCCCGAGCAACGCCGACGCGACCAGGTCCGTCGTCGGCAGGCCCGGCAGCCCGTACATCCGGCGGGCCCAGCGCGGCAGGGTGGCCAACGCGGTGGTCGCGGTGGCCGAGATCGCCGCGCGGGTCCACGCGGGAGCACCGGGCGGCGGGGCCGGCGGGGCGAGCAGCCCGCCGACGGCGACCCGCGCCTCGTCCGTGACCCGCAGCCGGGGCCGCATCCGCGCGAAGTACTCGGCCAGCTCCGCCCGGGACGCCGGCACGACGGCCGGGTCCAGGCCCACCACCTCCGCCGCCCGCACGCTCTCGGCCACGTACTCGTCCGCCTCGGCCGCGGAGACGATCCCCGCGCGGCGGGCGACGTCGACGTAGGAGTCGATCTCGCCGCAGTGCACCCACAGCAGGCCCTCGGGTGCGTCGATCGGGAACCGCCGGCCGGACTCCGGGTCGAACCCGCGCAGCCGGTGGTGCAGCCGCCGCACCCGGGCCCCGGCCGCCTCGACCTCGGCCAGGGACCCGAAGGTGCGGGTGCCGACGAACTCCACGGTCCGCTGGAACCGCGGCCACGCCTTGGCCGGGTCGAACAGCGCGCTGTTCTGGAAGGTCCCGCGCATGACCCGGGGGTGCAGGGACTGCAGGAGCAGCGCCCGCATGCCGGCCACCCACATGACCGGTTCGAGGTGCACGCGCCAGGTCACCGACGTCGGCCCGAACAGGCCGTGGTCGCTCCGCAGGGCCGTGGTCATCGGTTGCCTCCTCGGAGGGGGTCAGAAGGCGTACCGCACCCGCAGCCACGGCGCGTGCCGGGCGATGAGGTCGGTGACGGCCTGCACGCCCTCCCGCTTGGGCACGTTGCGGTACCGGACGTTCCACATCCCGCTCTGGCTGCGCTTGGCCTGCTGCAGCTCCGGGCGCCACAGCACCTCCTCGGCCTTCGGGTGCCAGCCGAGGTTGACCTCGTGCAGCTCGCGGTTGTGGGTGAGCATGATGATCTCCGCGGCCGCCTGCTCCTTGAAGGCCGCGCCCAGCTCGTCGTCGAGCCGGACGAGCAGCTCGGCCCAGTCCTGCTCCCAGCCTTCGCGCAGCACGATCGGCGAGAGGTTGAGGTGCACCTCGTACCCGGCGGCGACGAAGTCGTCGATCGCCGCGATCCGCTCGGCCACGGGGCTGGTGCGCACGTCGAGCAGCCTGGAGTCACGCTCGGGCATCAGCGAGAAGCGGATCCGGGTGCGGCCCTGCGGGTCCAGGTCGAGCAGCTCGCGGTTGACGAACTTCGTGGCGAAGCTCGCCTTGGCCGTGGGCAGCTCGCGGAAGGTCGCGACCAGGTCCGCGACGTTGTCGCTGACCAGCGCGTCGACCGAGACGTCCGAGCTCTCGCCGATGTCGTAGACCCAGGCGTGCGGATCCACCTGGTCGGGCTCGGGCTTCGGACCCTGGCGCCTCACGTGCCCGCGCAGGTACTTCGTGATCCGCTCGATGTTGGTGAAGACCGTGATCGGGTTCGCGTAGCCCTTGCGCCGGGGCACGTAGCAGTAGGCGCAGGCCATCGCGCAGCCGTTGGCGGTGGAGGGCGCGATGAAGTCCGACGACCGGCCGTTGGGCCGCGCGGACAGCGACTTCTTCACCCCCAGCACCAGCGTCTCGGTCTTGACCCGCACCCAGCGGTCGACGTTGCCGGCGTTGCCGTGCAGCTCCGGGATCTGCCAGTGCGACGGGACCTCGATGATCTCGGCGCCGGGGAAGCGCTCCAGGACCTGACGGCCGCGGGGCGAGTCACGGGCCTCGGGCTCGGCGTAGATCGTGCGGACCTGCAGCAGCCGCTGGGCCGGCGTC
Source organism: Pseudonocardia yuanmonensis (assembly GCF_039542425.1). Classification (NCBI taxonomy): domain Bacteria; kingdom Bacillati; phylum Actinomycetota; class Actinomycetes; order Pseudonocardiales; family Pseudonocardiaceae; genus Pseudonocardia; species Pseudonocardia yuanmonensis. The sequence goes on along the minus strand of NZ_BAABIC010000010.1, from coordinate 137,856 downwards.
GGCGTGCCCGTGACGGTCGCCGTGGCGGCGTCGGTCATTCCGTGCCGCCGCGCCGGCCCGGCCCGGAGCCCACCCGCGCGTCCTCCTGGTCGGCCTGCAGCCGCGCCGCGATCCACAGGAGGGCCTCCTTCGCGGCGGCGCCGCAGATCTCCCCCGGCTCGCCCTCGAGGTCGAGCCGGAGCACCTCCTCGCCCCCGGGCTCGCCGGCGGCGGCCATGTAGACGGTGCCGGGCGGCTGGCCGTCCTGCGGGTCCGGCCCGCCCGAGCCGGTCAGCGCGACGGCGAGGTCGGCGCCGAGCAGCTCGCGCACCCGCCCGGCCATGGCCCGCGCCGCGGGCTCGCTCACGACCGGGCCCTCCGGGACGTCCAGCAGGTCGTGCTTGACCTCGCTGGAGTAGGCCACGACAGAGCCGCGGAACCACTCGGAGGCGCCCTCGGCGCGGGCCAGGGCGGAGGCGACCATGCCTCCGGTCAGCGACTCGGCGACGGCCACGGTGCGGCCGGCCGAGGAGGCGCGCTCCGCGATGGTCGCGGCGATGTCGTCGAGGGTCTCTTCGCTCATGGGACGTGCGCTCCGGGTGGTTCGGGGACGGTGCCGGTGGTGGGTTCGACGTGCGGGGCCGATACCCCTCGCGGCCCTGCCGAAACGGGGGCGGACCGTGGCACGCTCTGCTCCCAGCGTACGCAGCGGAGGTGGCCCGTGGATCCCGAGCGCACCGACACCCGCCCCGGCTCCGACCCCGCGGCCGGCGGCGGCGCCGACCACCGGACCGACACCCGGACCGGCGCGCGGACCGACACCCGGGTCGACGACGGGATCGACGACGACGCGGCATGGGACTTCCGGGAGCGGCGGGAGACCCCGACCGAGCGGCTGGACCGGAACTGGGCGGACCTGCTGCAGGAGCTGCGGGTCTCGCAGACCGGCGTGCAGCTGCTCACCGGCCTCCTGCTGACCGTGCCCTTCCAGAGCCGGTTCGCCGACATCGTGACCCACCAGCGGGTCGTCTACCTCGTGACCACCGCCCTGTCGGTGACCGCCACCGGCCTGCTCATCGCGCCCGTGATGCTGCACCGGGTGCTGTTCCGCCTGCACGCGCGGCGCCCGCTCGTCGCGGTGAGCCAACGCCTCGCGATCGCGGGCCTGACGACGCTCGGGCTCGCCGTCGTCGGGGTGGTCGAGCTGATCTTCGACGTGGTCCTCGGCTGGGTCGCCGGGGTCATCGCCGCGGCCGCCGCGCTGGTGCTGCTCGGCGTGCTCTGGGGTGTGGTTCCCGGCGTCGTCCGGCGGCGGCTGCGGGACACCTGACCGACGGCCTCCCGGATGCCGCGGGAACCGGTCGGCGCTAGCGTCGGAGGGCCTCGGGACGCTGGGAGGAGGACGACGTGACCACCGACGGGACCGGGCTCTGGGCGGACCTGGCGCACGCCTTCGACCTGGTGGAGCACACCCTGCGAGTCCTCGACGCGGAGCTGGGCGGCGTGGGCGCCGCGGACGGGGCGTCCGTCCGCACGGGTGGTGGCTCCGGCACGATCCAGGGCTCCGCACCCGAGGCGCAGGAGAACCGCGCGGTGCGGCTCGCCGCCGCCCGGTTCGCCCGGGCCCGGTCCGAGGAGCTGTGCCTGCGCCACGCGGAGCTGGTCGAGCGGTTCGCGGAGCTGCACGACAGCGTCGCGCGGGTGCGTCGGACCGCCGAGGCCCTGCGGAGGAACGGTCCCGCCCCGGACGGGCGGGCGGCCGCCGACGGCGACGACACCGACGCCGCGGACGGCACCGACGGCTCCGGTCTGGTCGGGGTGCTCGAGGAGGCCACGCGGACGTTGCTCGGCGCCTCCGACGCGGAGCGCGCCTGCACCGCGGTGGTCGAGACGACGCGGCGGGCGGTCCCGGCGGCCCTGCACGTCGGGCTGCTGGTTCAGTCGCCCGGGCCGGCGGTGCGGGCCGCGACGGACGAGCTCGCCGGGCAGGCCTGCGCGCTGCAGGTCCGGCTGGGCGAGGGCCCCGGGCCCGACGCGCTCCGCACCGGTGAGCAGGTGGTGGTGCAGGACCTCGGCGCGCCGGAGGCCGCCGCCCGGTGGCCCGGGCTCGCGACCCCGGCGACCCAGCTCGGCCTGCGGTCGGTGGCGGCGGTCCCGCTGGTCTCGGCGCCGCGGCAGCGGAGGGCCGCACTGGTGCTGCACGCCCCCGCGCCCGGGGCGTTCGGCGAGCCCGAGCTCGCCCGCGCCCGGCTGTGCGCGGCGCTGGCCTCCGTGTCCCTCGCCGGCGCGCTGCAGGCCGACAACCTGCAGCGGGCGCTGGCCAGTCGCGACCTCATCGGGCAGGCCAAGGGCGTCCTGATGCACACCCACGGGATCGACGAGCGGGCCGCGTTCGAGATGCTCCGGCACGGCTCCCGCACCACCAACACGAAGCTCGTCGAGATCGCCCGCCACGTCCTGGCGGACGGTCCACGCTGATCCCCCGGGGAAGGGGCGCGCACGCTCGGCCGGACGAGGGGTCAGGTCGCCTCGCCGCGCAGCAGGCGCGCCCGCATCGACCGCGCCAGGTCCGCCGAGTGCTCGGCCGCGGCACGGAAGTCCATGTCGGGGTCGAGCCCGGCCCCGTCCGTCCGATCCGCCTCCTCGAGCACGCGCGCCAGCACGGCGTGCTCCTCCAGTGCGGCGATCGCCGACCACAGCTTCGCCTCCGCCTCCTCCCGCTGGGCGGCCTCGAGCGAGCGGGGGCTGTACTGGTGCCCCACGTGGCAGCGGAAGTAGCCGATGCGCGGCAGGTCGATGCGCGCGAGCCCGCCGCCGCACTCGGGGCAGGCCATCCGGGTCGGCGTGCTCTCGTCCGGCCGGAGGAAGGCCGGGTCCCGGCTGCCGGCCATGCCGTCGTCGTCGGCCGGGATCCTCGCCGTGTCGCCCATGCCGTCACCTCCCGGGGGCAACTCCTGGACCGTTCTCGCGAGCAGCGGGCCGAGCTTCGCGGCCGGCGCCGCCCGCGCGGCGGGCACGGCCGCGGCCGCGGCCCGCGGCATCGAGCCGAAGAGGGCGTCGGCGGGATCCTGCACGAGCACCCGGCCGCCCGCCCGCTCGACGAGGGCGGCGCCGACCGCACCGTCGTCGAGCGCGCCGGAGAGCACGGCCGCGACCACCCGGGGGCCCCGGGCCCGCGCGGCCGAGGCGAACATCGCGTCCACCGCGGGGCGGTGCCGGTTCACCTTCGGGCCTCTGCTCAGGGCGACCGTTCCCCCGTTCACGAGCAGGTGGCGGTCGGGCGGGGCCACGAGGATCCGGCCCGCGCGCAGCGGCTCCCCGTCCGCCGCCTGGCCGGCGGGCAGCGGGCCCGCGCGGCCGAGGACCCGCGGCAGGGTGCTCTGCGGTCGGTCGGTCGTGTGCAGTGTGACCAGGACCGCGGCGGGCAGGTCCGCGGGCAGCCCGGCGACCACCTCGAGCAGCGCCTCGACGCCTCCTGCGGAGGCGCCGAGCACGAGCAGCGGGTGGTCGGCCACCACGGCGGTGTTCCCCGGTCCCCGTCCGGTCAATCGTCGGACGGCCGGTGGGAGTGGGCCCGGAAGGGGTACCGTTCGGGCAGGCCCGGGCGGCCCGCCTGGACCTGCCCGACACCGATCGAGAGGCGGTGCCCGTGCCGGACGTGTCCGCCGTCGGACCGCTTCCGGACGGACCGGCGGGCGGCCTGACCGACCCGCACACCTACCGCCCGGACGAGGCACCCGCGCCCGTGCGTGCGGCCGTGGTCACGGACGTCGTCGTGGTGGGAGCCTCCGCCGGCGGGGTGGAGGCGTTGCGCGCCTTCGCCGCCTCGCTGCCGGTGGACCTGCCCGCGGCGGTGGTCGTGGTGCTGCACATCCCGAGCGAGGCGCCCAGCGCGCTCGCCGCGATCCTCGGCCGCGCGGGGCCCCTGCCGGCGGTGACGGCGCGGCACGGGATGCGCCTGGAGCCCGGGACCATCTTCACGGCCCCCGCGGACCACCACGTGCTCGTCGCCGACGGGCACCTGCACCTCTCGCGCGGGCCGCGCGAGAACGGGCACCGGCCCTCCATCGACCCGCTCTTCCGCTCGGCGGCCGTGGACTTCGGCCCGCACGCGATCGGGATCGTGCTGTCCGGCAACCGGGACGACGGCACTGCGGGCCTCGCCGTCCTCGCCCGGCAGGGCGGCGCCGCGCTGGTCCAGGAGCCGGCCGAGGCCCTGTACCCCGGGATGCCGCAGAGCGCCCTCGAGCACGTCTCCGGGGCCCGCGCGGTGCCGGCGGGGAAGCTCGGGGCCGCGATCGTCGACCTGCTGGCCGACCCGCCCGACGACCCGGTCGGCACGCGGGCCGACGATCCGGTCGACCCCCTCGCGGCAGAGGAGACGGACGTCGCCGCTGCGGTGCCCGGCCCCCAGCCGCAGCTGGAGCTGGGCGAGCCCTCCCCCCTCTCCTGCCCGGACTGCGACGGGGTGCTGTTCCGCCTCGAGGGACAACCGGAGCCCCGCTTTCGCTGCCGGGTCGGGCACGCCTGGTCGCCGGACAGCCTCGCGGGCGAGCAGGCCGACGGGGTCGAGGTCGTCCTCTGGGCCGCGCTGCGGGCGCTGGAGGAGAAGGCCGCGCTCCAGCGGTGGCTCGCGGACACCGCCGAGTCGTCCGGGCGGCCGCACGCCGCCCGGACGCACCGGCGCAAGGCCGACCGGACCGGGTCGGAGGCCGGGATGCTGCGCCGGATGCTCACCCGGGACCTGCCCGAGGACTGAGCGTCCGGGCGGCCGTCATCGGCTAGGCTCCCCGCGCGGCCCGTGCCGGGTGGCCCGGCCCCGAGGTGAGCGGAGAAAGTCGTTGTCGCAGCCGGATCCGGCCTTCGAGGCCCTGCTGCAGCACCTGAAGGTGAACCGCGGCTTCGACTTCACCGGGTACAAGCGGTCCAGCCTCATGCGGCGGGTGGACCGGCGGATGTCCCAGGTCGGCGTCGCGGACTACGCCGAGTACCTGGACTACCTCGAGCTGCACGCCGAGGAGTTCACCGCCCTGTTCAACACCATCCTCATCAACGTCACCGGTTTCTTCCGCGATGCGGAGGCCTGGGAGTACCTGCGCACCGACGTGCTGCCGGCGCTGCTGGCCGGCAAGGGCCCCACCGAGCCCCTGCGGGTGTGGAGCGCGGGCTGCGCCTCGGGCGAGGAGGCCTACACCCTCGCGATCGTCCTGGCCGAGATGCTGGGCACCGCCGAGTTCCGGGACCGGGTCAAGATCTACGCCACGGACGTCGACGAGGAGGCGCTGACCCACGCCCGGCACGGGACCTACTCGGACCGCGAGGTCCGCGGTATCCCGCCGCAGCTGCTGGAGAAGTACTTCGAGCAGACCGGCGGTCGCTTCGCCTTCCGCAAGGACCTCCGCCGCTCCGTGATCTTCGGTCGCAACGACCTGGTGCAGGACGCCCCGATCTCCCGGATCGACCTGCTGGTCTGCCGCAACACGCTGATGTACTTCAACGCCGAGACCCAGGCCCGGATCCTGACCCGCTTCCACTTCGCGCTCTCCGAGCCGGGTGTGCTGTTCCTGGGGAAGGCCGAGATGTTGCTCAGCCACGGCGCGCTGTTCCTGCCCGTCGACCTCAAGCGGCGCACGTTCCGCAAGGCGCCGCGCAGCGCCCCGCAGAACGGGACGTTGTTCGCGGACGCTCCGCCGATGATGAACCGGGCCGACCTGAGCGGCATCGACGTGCTGCGCAACGAGGCCGTGCTCGCCTCCCCCCTCGCCCAGATCGTGCTCACGGGCGACGGCACGATCGCGGTGGTCAACCGGCAGGCCGAGGTGCTGTTCGGCATCTCGGCGCGGGACGTCGGCCGGCCGTTCCGGGACCTCGAGCTCTCCTACCGGCCGTTGGAGCTCCGCCGGCACATCGAGAAGGCGCAGAGCGAGCGGCGCACGGTCCGGGTCACGGACGTCACCTACCACCGCGGCACCGAGGCCGTGCACCTGGAGGTGCAGGTCAGCCCGCTGGTCGGGTCGGGCGCGGACGTGCTCGGCGTCGGCGTCGCCTTCCACGACGTCACGGACTTCCGCCGGCTGCAGGACGAGCTGGAGCAGGCCAACCGCCAGCTCGAGACGGCCTACGAAGAGCTGCAGTCCACCAACGAGGAGCTCGAGACGACCAACGAGGAGCTCCAGTCCACGGTCGAGGAGCTGGAGACCACCAACGAGGAGCTCCAGTCCACGAACGAGGAGCTCGAGACGATGAACGAGGAGCTCCAGTCGACCAACGACGAGCTCCAGACGATCAACGACGAGCTGCAGGACCGTACCGGCGAGCTCGACCGAGCCAACGCCTTCCTCGAGACCATCCTGACCAGCCTGCGCGCCGGCGTCGTGGTCGTGGGCACCGAGCTGCACGTGCAGGTGTGGAACCACCAGGCCGAGGAGCTGTGGGGGCTGCGCCGGGACGAGGCCGTGGGCCAGCACTTCCTCAACCTCGACATCGGGCTGCCGCTGGACCTCGTGCGGCCGGTGGTCCGCAGTACCCTCTCGGGTGAGGACGGTCCGCAGGAGGTCACGCTGCCGGCGATCAACCGGCGCGGCCGCAGCATCGACGTCCGGGTCATCGCCAGCCCGCTGCGGGGCGACGGGGGTTCGGTGGTCGGGGCCATTCTCACCATGGAGGAGTCGGCCGGCGCCGAGAGCGTCGCGGCGCGGTAGCGGCGGGTCGACCGGGCGGCGGCGAGCGGGACCGTGGGGTGAACGAGGCCGTGGACGCGAACGAGGCCGAGTTCCTGGCCGCGGTCGAGCAGCGCCGGGCGGAGATCGACCTCCGGCTCGAGGAGCTGCGGACCCGCCGGCGCGAGATCAGCCTGCGCCGCGGCTCCACCGTGGCGGACGTGGAGACGGCGACGGAGCGGGCCCGGGCGGCGCTGCGGCACGCCGGGACCGCACACGAACGGGCGGCGCAGCGACAGCTGCTCACCGCCGAGAGGCACGAGCACGCCGCGCGGACCCTCATGGCGGTGGGTGACCTCGACGCGGCCGAGCGGCACCGACGGGCCGCGCTGGCCGCCCGGGAGGCCGCGGGGCGGTCCCTGGCGCAGGCGCCCGCGGACCGGCTCCCGGACTGACGGGCCGTGGGGCCGGGGACGGGACCGGTCCGGGCCCGGCGTGCGTTCACCGGGTGCGAAGTACGGCCCAGACGGTCTTGCCCACCTCGTGCCGGGTCGCTCCCCAGCCGTCGGCCAGCTCGGCGACCACGTGCAACCCCTGCCCGCCGGAGGTGTCCGGGTCGGGCATGTCGATCCCCTCGTCCCGCACCCCCACGCGCAGCCCGCCGCGGTCCAGGGTCAGCAGCAACGACCGGCGCCCGCGGCCGTGCACGAGCGCGTTGGCGACCAGCTCGTCCGCGACGAGCTCGGCGCGGGCGGGCACGCCGGAGACCAGCTCCCACTCGCGGCAGGCCTCCCGCACGAGGACGCGTGCGAACCGCACGCCGACCACCGTGTCGGGCAGTTCGGTGAGCCGCCGGATCCGGGTCGGGCGCAGCCCGAGCAGGGCCCGGCCGTGCTCGCGGTCGGGGGCGATCCGGATCTCCTGGAGCACCCCGCTGCGCCGCAGGGCGGTGGCGACCGGCCCCGGGCCCGTCACCAGCACCAGCCGCGCCGACGGCCATCCGCCCGCTGCCGTCAGGGTGCTGGTGAACAGGGCCAGGAGCGCGGGGACGACGGGGTCCAGGTCGCGCACGTCGACCAGCACCGAACCCCGGTCGAACAGGAGCTTGCGCAGGTCCGTCTCGGCCCGCGGCGCGGTGCGCACGGTCAGCGGGCCGGCGAGGACGAGGACCGGGACCGGTCCGTCGTCGACGCGGCACGTCAGGTCGTTCCGGCGCACGTCCGCCCCTCGTGGTCGTCGGTCACCGGACGGTCCCCGGAGGGGCCCGTGGAGCGGGCGGGGTACCCCGGCGTCACCGGCTCATGCCCCTTCCTCCGAGAACACCGGCGTGCACCTCAGCCGGCTGCGTCGCCCTCGGCGACCAGGGCCCAGACGGCCTTGCCGCTGCCCAAGGGGGTCACGCCCCATGTGCTGCTCAGCTCGGCGACCGCCCGCAGGCCGAGACCGTCCGACTCCGCGGTCAGCACGGGCCGGGCCGCGGAGCCGTCCCGCACCGAGACCCACAGTCCCCGCGACGAGTGGGCCAGGGTCAGGTCGCCCGGCCCGAGCGTGTGCTGCACCGCGTTGCTGACCAGCTCGTTGGTGACGATCGCGGCCCGCTCGACGAGCTCGGCCGGGAGCCCCCAGTCCTCACAGGCCGAGCGGAGGAGCAGGCGGGCGAAGGGCGCGGCGGCCGGTCCGGCGGGCAGGTCCGTGCTCCGGCGCACCCGTGCAGGGCGCCGGTCGAGCAGGGCAAGGGCCTCCGCGCGACGGGTCGCGACGGGGACCTCTCGGTGCCGCCCCGCCTGCGCCATCCCTTCGATCACCGGCCCGCCCGCCGCGAACAGCACCATCCTGGCGGCCGGCCAGCCGCCGACCGCCGCCAGCGCCGACGGGAAGGTGGCCAGCGCCGCGGTGGAGGACAGGCCCAGCCGCCCGACGTCGACCAGCAGCCGGCCACGGTCCAGGAGCAGCTTGTGCAGGACCCGGTCGAGCTCGGGAGCCGTGCGCACACCGAGAACCCCCTCGAGCGTCAGCACGCACACGCCGGCGGTCTCGTCGACGGCGGTGCCGAGGCCGGCGCACTGTCCGGACGCCTCGTCGCGCATGGCTGCCTCCGGTCACGGGACTCGCGCGGGCTTGCCCCCCACCTTCCCCGCCGGGGCGCCCGCCCGCAACGCCCGGGCGGGCGTGCCACGCGCCGTTCGCCGAGGGGAGCGGCCCCGACCGTTTCCCCGCCGGGCTGCCGGGTAGGCGGGCCTGTGCCCACGACCACGCCGATCCCACCGAGGACGCGGGCGCCTGCCGAGCGCAGGGACGGTCCGCACGGCTACGACGATCTCGAGCCACTGCTGCGCGCGCACGCCGAGAGCGGCCCGGAGGACCCGGACCACGCGGCGCGCCGCGACTACCTCATCACCGAGTTCCTCCCGCTGGTGCGCAACCTCGCCCGGCGCTACGCGACCTCCGCTGCGGCGGAGGACCTGGAGCAGGCCGGCATCGTCGGCCTGATCCGGGCCGTCGACAACTACGACCCGGAGGTCACGGCCGGCGGCCCGCTCGCCTATCTCGTGCCGAGCATCCGCGGGTCCATGCTGCGCCACCTGCGCGACCACACCTGGGCCCTGCGCGTGCCCCGGGCGATCAAGGACCTGACGGTCGCGGTCAACCGCGCCACGATCGACCTCACCCAGCGCCTCGGCCGCGCGCCGCGGCCCAGCGAGCTCGCCGCCGAGCTCGGCCGGTCGGTCGACGACGTCGTCGAGGCCCTCGACGCCCTTGCGGGCCACCGCGCCGACAGCCTCGACGAGCCGGAGTCGGAGTCCGGGTTCACCCCCGCCGACCGGTTGGGCGCCGCGGACGTCGGGCTCGACCTCGTCGACCACAGCGGCGACCTGCGGCGGCTGATCGCCGCGCTGCCCGAGCGCGAGCGCACGATCCTGCTGCTGCGCTTCTATGGCGAGCAGACGCAGACCCAGATCGCCGAGCGGGTCGGCATCTCGCAGATGCACGTGTCCCGGCTGCTCGCCCGCACGCTCGCCCACCTGCGCGCCGAGCTCAACGGATGACCGCCGGCCCGCGGTGGGCCGGAGAACGCCGGGGAACGCCGGGGAACGCCGGGGAACGCCGACGCCCGGGCACCGCGGTGCCCGGGCGTCGGTCGGTCGGAACCGCTCGCGGTCAGCCGGTGGAGCGGTTGCTCAGCCGGTCGCGGAGGCGGTCGACCAGCCCGACACCCGGCCCGGCCATCTTGTGGAACAGCTCGGCGTTGGGCGAGTCGGGGTGCGGGCGGGTCGGCGCGATCTTCTTGGCCGCCTCGACCTTGCGCCGCAGCTCGACGAGCTGCTCCTGCGGGATCGCCTCGCGCATCCGCGGGAACTGCTCGGTCTCCTCGTCCTCGGCGTGGTGGCGCAGCGCCCGGGTGAAGTCCGCGACGAGCGTGTCGAACCGCGGGTCGTCCCCGTCGACGCCCTCGAGGTCCTTCATGATCCGCTCGAGCTTGTTGTGCTCCTCCTTGTCGTGCTCCACGGTGTCCGCGCCCCGGTCGAGCGCGTCGGACATCGCCGGGTAGACGTACATCTCCTCGGCCACCGAGTGCCGCACCACCTCGGCGATGGCGGTGTCGGCCATGTCCCGGCGCTCCTGCGCCACCCGGGTGGCGGTGATGCGCTCGAGCAGCTCGAGCACCTCGTGGTGGTCCCTGGTCAGCTCGTCGACGACGTCGGCGCCGGACGGCACGTCGTCGCGCGCCACGGTCTCGGTCATGGCGGGTCTCCTCGTGGTGGTCGGAACGCGTCCGCGGGCGGCGGCTACCCCACCGCGGTCGGCTCAACCCGGCTGCGTCCTTGGGACCGGTTCCGGTTTACGCCCGGCGGCGCCGGGCATCCGCGCCGCGCCGGCCGAGATCACGCGCCGGCCCCCTCGCGGCCCACCGACGCCGCGGGCCCACGTCGCCCCCGGGCGGCGCCGTCCACCTCGTGAGGAGCCCGCATGTTCCTGCACCGCCAGGAGTTGCAGTTCAAGGCCACCCCCGACAAGCCCGACGCCGTGTACGCCCGCAAGCTGCAGGAGGTGCTGGGCGGGCAGTACGGGGAGATCACCGTCGCGATGCAGTACATGTTCCAGGGCTGGAACATGCACACCCCGGGCAAGTACCGCGACCTCGTGTTCGGTATCGCGTCCGAGGAGATCGGACACGTCGAGATGCTGGCGACCATGATCGCCCAGCTGCTGGAGAAGGCGCCGCTCGGAATCACCTCCGACGCGGTCCAGGACGACCCGACCGTCGCCGCGGTCATCGGTGGCACCGACATCCAGCACGCCATCGTCGCCGGTGCCGGCGCCCGCCCGGTCGACAGCATGGGCAACCCCTGGCAGGGCTCCTACATCACCGCCAGCGGCAACCTGCTCGCCGACTTCCAGGCCAACGCCAACGCCGAGATGCAGGGCCGCCTGCAGGTCGCCCGGCTCTACCACATGACCGACGACCCCGGTGTGCGCGACCTGCTGTCCTTCCTGCTCGCCCGCGACACGATGCACCAGAACATGTGGCTCGCCGCCGCCGAGGAGCTCAAGGAGGAGGGCTCGGAGAAGCTGCCGGTGCCGAGCAACTTCCCGCAGGGCAAGGAGGCGACCGAGTTCTCCTACCAGTACCTCAACTTCTCGGACGGGGCGCACGCGGCCGAGGGCCGCTGGGCCAAGGGGCCGACCCCGGACGGCAACGGGGAGTTCAGCTACCACGAGGGACCGACGTCGTCGGTGCCGATGCCGCCGCCGACGCACCCGGACAGCCGCTTCTACGGCACCACCGAGCTGCCCAACACGATGGAGAAGGCCGCGGGCCTGGCGCAGGACAAGCTCAACAAGGAGTGACGAGGGTGGTCTTCGGGCCGGCCGCGGGACCCGCTGCGGTCGGCCTGCCGGTCAGCCGGCCGCCCTCCCGGGCGCGGCGTCGGCCGGGAGGTCGGCCGGGTCCGTCGAGCAGCTCGCTGCGCAGCCGTCTCAGGGTCCGCGAGAGCAGCCGGGACACGTGCATCTGCGAGATGCCGATCCGCTCGGCGATCTGGGTCTGGGTGAGCTCCCCGAAGAAGCGCAGCAGCAGGATCGTGCGCTCGCGCTCGGGCAGCCGGTCCAGCAGCGGGCGCAGGGCGTGCCGGTACTCCACGAGGTCCAGCGCGGCGTCGAGCTCGCCCAGCCGGTTCGTGATCGGGTTGTCACCGTCGTCCTCGCCGAGCACGGCGTCGAGCGAGCCCGTGTACTGGTTCGACTCGGCGTCGAGGGCCTCGATCACCTCCTCGACCGGGACGTCGAGGTGCGCGGCGAGCTCGCTGGGCCGCGGCGCCCGGCCGAGCTGCTGCGACAGCGGTCCGGTGACCTGCCGGATCGCCACGGTAAGGTCCTTGAGCCGGCGTGGGACCCGCATCGTCCAGGTCCGGTCCCGGAAGTAGCGCAGGATCTCCCCGCGCACGCACGGCACCAGGTAGCCCAGGAACTCGCCCCGGGCCAACTCCGGGTCCCACCGGTCCAGCGCGCTGAGCAGGCCGAGGGCTCCGACCTGGACCAGGTCGTCCAGCCCGCCCGGGTAGCCGCGCGCGTGCCTGGCCGCCACGTGCCGGACCACGGGCAGGAAGCCCAGCGCCAGCTCCTCCCGCAGCCGGGGCCGGTCCGGGTGCTCGGGCGGGAGCGAGGCGTAGCGCTCCAGGGTGGGCATCAACCCGATGTACTCGCTCGCGGCGTGCCCGTCGGCAGTCCCGACGGGGGTCGCGTGGACCTCGCGGGTCACGGGAGCCGGCCGGAGAGGGTGACGGTCGTGCGGTGCACAGGCTGTCCTCCGCCGTGAGGTCGGACGAGGGCGGTCTGCTTCACCCCGGCTCGCTCGGCGAGCAGTCACGACGGTACGACCGAACCCCCGCGGCCCGCGCGTCGAAAGGCCGCGACCTGCCGAACCGGCCTCGAGAACGACCCGGTCGGGGCGGGTCGGCGGCAGGCCGACTCCGCGGTCGCGAGTGGCCGTGGAGGACGGCGGATCAGCAGCGCGGGGCCGCTCCGCCGCCGGCGGACATCCGCTGGATCCGGCGCAGCACGTCCGTGCTCGGGAAGCAGCCCTCCCGCGACTTCTGGATCAGCAGCTCGACGTACTCCGGCACCATCTGGGCCGGGATCGACTCCTCGATGAGGTCGAGCTGGGTGCCGCTCGGGAAGGGGTCCTGCCGCACCGTGTCGAACAGCAGGCGGATGAACATCTCCCGCGGGTGCGGGCGCGCGTCCGTGTCGGCGCCGTCGCCCTGGTCGCCGCGGTCGGTCGAGGTCATGGTCGCTCCCGTGGGGTCCGTCGGTGCGGGTGCGTCACCCGATCGGGAAACGGGTTCCCGCCCGTCGCCGTGCTTAACCGTCCGTCACGACGCGCCCGGGTCCCGGGCGCGCAGTTCCTCCGAGTAGGCCACCGGGTGGTCCTGGCCCCGCTCGGTGAACCAGTCGTTGAGCGCGGCCGCCACCACGTCGTGCTCGGCCCAGGTGGGCTCGCGCCGCAGCTCGAGGGTGTCCCGCAGCTCCTCCTCGGACAGCATCCCACCGAGGGCGACCTGGGCGGTCCACAGCTCGCGCAGCGTGAGATCGGACAGCGCGAAGCCCGCGCGCAACGCCGGTGCCGACCGCATCGTCTCCGCCGCACGGGCCTCCCGCCCATCGTCGTTCATCGCCGTCACTCCGCCCGGATTGCCGGTCTCCGCGCGCTCCAATCGTGTGCGCAGCAGCGGGTTCCGCCGCGCGGGATCACCCGCGGTCCTCGAGGAGGCCCTCCCGGAGGCGGGCCAGCGTGCGCGCCAGCAGTCGGGAGACGTGCATCTGCGAGATCCCGTAGTGCTCGGCGATCTGCGTCTGGGTGCGGTCGCCGAAGAAGCGCATGGTGAGAATGCCGCGCTCGCGCTCGGGCAGCTCCGCGATCAGCGGGCGCAGCGCCTCGCGGTTCTCCACCTTCTCCAGGTTGCGGTCCAGGTCGCCGAGCGAGTCGACGACGCCGGGGCCGGAGTCGTCGTCCGCGACCGCCTCGAGCGGGGCGCTGTGCTGGTTCGCCTTGGCGTTGAGCGCCTCGACGACCTCGCCGACGTCGACGTTCAGGTGCTTCGCGAGCTCGCTCGGCCTCGGCGCCCGGCCGAGCCGGTTCGACAGCTGCCCGGCGGCGCGGGTGATCTCGACGCTCAGCTCCTTGAGCCGCCGCGGCACCCGCACCGACCAGGTGCGGTCACGGAAGTAACGCAGCATCTCGCCACGCACCGACGGGATCAGGAAGCCGAGGAACTCGCCCTGGGCGCGCTCCGGGTCCCACCGGTCGATCGCGTTGATCAGCCCGACCGTGCCCACCTGCACCAGGTCCTCCTGGCCGCCGCGGTAGCCCGCGCCGTGCCGCTTGGCCAGGTTCCGCACCACCGGCAGGAAGGCCACGATCAGCTCCGAGCGCAGCCGCGCGCGTTCCGGGGAGCCTTCGGGGAGGGTGGCGAAGCGGCGCAGCCGCGGCATCTCGTCGGCGTACTCACTGGGCCGCGTGAGCGGCGGATCCGGTTCGGGGCCGGTCTCGGACAGGGCGTGGACGCTCACTCGTCGCTCCTTGGTCGATCGGGGGGCGAGGCGGCCGGAGCGGTGGGGGCCGCGTGCGGGTCGTCCGACGGGGACCCGGGCCGCGCGACCCCGCTGGGCCGGCTCGCCGGTGCGGGCCGTCGGTTCGACCCTCGTGGTCCGCGGGTCCCCCGGTGTGCCGGGTCCGTAAACGCCCGGTGCTCCACGTCACACGGGTGTCCGCATCTCGGCCGTCCGGCGGGACCACGGGAGCGCCGGACGTCCTACCGTCGCCGCATGCCGAACGAGCAGGACCGCGTCTGGGTGGACGCCATGCCCCGGGCCTACGCGGACGGCCTCGAGGCCGCGGTGTTCGCCCCCTTCGCCGCCGAGCTCGCCCGTCGGGCGGCGGCCACCGCGCCGCGGCGGGTGCTGGAGGTCGCCGCGGGCACCGGGGTGGTCACCCGGGCACTGGCCGAGGCGCTGCCGGGAACGGACCTGCTCGCCACCGACCTCAACCCCGCGATGGTCCGGTACGGCGGCGGGCGCGAGGCCCGCGCACGGTGGGAGCAGGCCGACGCGGCGCACCTGCCGGCCGGCGACGGCACGGTGGACCTGGCCGTGTGCGGGTTCGGGGTGATGTTCTTCCCCGACCGCCCGGCGGCGTACACCGAGGTCCGGCGGGTGCTCACGCCGGGCGGGCGCTTCCTGTTCACCGCCTGGGACGAGGTGCGCACGCACGCGTTCGCGGAGGCGCTGACCGCCGGCCTCCGCGCGGCCTTCCCCGCCGACCCGCCGCCGTTCGTCGCGGCGGTTCCGCACGGGTACGCCGACCCGGACCGCATCCGCGCCGACCTGGCCGGGGCCGGGTTCACCGACGTCGACCTGGAGCGGGTGGTCCGGACCGGCACCGCGCCCTCGGCGGCCGCGGTGGCCGAGGGCTTCTGCACGGGCACCCCGCTGCGCGCCCAGATCGCCGAACGGGGCGAGCCCGCGGCGGCGCTGCGCACGGTCGGCGACACGATGACGGCGCTGCTCGGTGCCGGCGAGGTCCGCGGCGAGATGGCGGCCTGGGTGGCGGAGGCCCGCCGGTAGCGGCGGGGTCGAGTGTCAGGCCGCGGGGTCGGCCAGCGCGGCGTCGAGGGTGGGGGCGAGCCGCAGGACCTGGTCCATCGCGGTGAGGGCGACGGGCCGCAGCACCGCCTTGTTCGCCGCACCGGTGACCACGACGAGCACGCCCGAGCGGGCACGCGCCGCGCCGTCGAGGTCGGCCAGGACCGCGAGCCCGTGCGAGCCGAGGTAGGTCAGGTCCGTGAGGTCGAGGACCAGCCGCACACCCTGGCCCAGCCGCGGTTCCGCGGCCCGGCGCACCGCGTCCGCGTGGGCGACGTCGATCTCGCCGGCGACCGCCAGGACCACCGTGCCCTCGGCGGGCTCGGCCGCCCGCACCCGTACCCCGTCGACGCGCACCCCGTTCACGCTGAGGTCGACCTCCCGCCACTCGAACGCTCTCACCGTCCGGTGAGCGTCCGCGGGGGGTCGAAGTGTTACACCGCCGGCGATCAGGCGCCCGCGGTGTGCACCGCGAACGCGGTGAGGAAGCCGAGGGCCGTGATCAGCCCCGTGAGGACGTGGGCGCGCTCGAAGGCCTCCGGGATCATCGTGTCGGCCAGCATCGCGAGGATCGCGCCCGCCGCCACCGCGATGATCACCGCGACGACCGTCGGGGACACGCCGTCGAGCGCGAGGTAGCCGACGAGCGCGCTCACCCCGCTCGCCAGTGCGATGCCGATCCACACCCCGAAGACGTAGCGGGCGGGACGGCCCGCGCGCTTCATCCCGGCCGCGCTCGACAGCCCCTCGGGGACGTTGGAGATGAAGATGGCCGCCAGCACCGCGGGACTCACCGCGCCCCCGGTGAGCAGGGTGAGCCCGAGGACGACGGACTCGGGGACGCCGTCGAGCAGGGCCCCGACGGCGATCGCCGCGCCGCTGCCGGACTGCTCCTCCTCCGAGGGCTGCTGGTCGCCCGAGCGCTTCCGGTGCCGGGCGCCACGCCGGTCCAGCGCCGCGTTGGCCAGCACGTACACGACCGCGCCGGCCAGAAAGCCCACCGTCGTGGCGACGAGCCCGCCCTGCCGCGCCGCCTCGTCCACCAGCTCGAATGCCAGCGCCGAGATCAGCACACCCGCGCCGAACGCCATGATCCCGGCGACGATCTTCGGCGGTACCCGCACCCACCACGCGATCGCGGCCCCGAGGACCAGCGCACCGCCCGCGAGCAGCCCCCACAGGCCGGCCAGCAGCCAGGTCGGCACGGTCACCCCTCCCGTCCGTGATCAACGTCGGCCGTCAGGTACCCGGCCGCGGTGGACCGAACCCCTCACCCGTGCAGCTCCCGGACCTGCACGATCCGGCCACACGGCCCGTCGCCGGCGTCCCGTCCTGCGCCCGATGTTCGAGTTGGGTAGCGTCCGGCCCGGCGTCCCGGCGCCGGGGTGAAACAGTCCGCCCGTCGACAGCACACATCCACGACGGAGGGAAGTGACCCAGGTGGTCGTCGGGCCCCGAACCCACCGAGCCGTCGCGACACCCCACCCCGGGGACGCTCCGTGACGGCCGGCCTCACCGAGTCCACCGAGGTCCCGCCGGACAGCGAGTACGTCCGCCTCATGCCGGGGCTCTACGCCTACGCGGAGATGGACCCGGCCGATCCCCGGCGGAGTGCCCTGCGCGACGAACTCGTGCTCGGCTTCCTCCCCGTGGCCCGGCACCTCGCCAAGAAGCACAGCCGCGGCTACCCGGGCGGGCTCGACGACCTCGTGCAGGTCGCGACCGTCGGCCTCATCTCCGCGATCGACCGGTGGGACCCCGAGCGCGCGCAGGGCGAGTTCCTCGGCTATCTCATTCCCTGCGTGCGCGGGGAGATCCTGCGCTACTTCCGCGACCGCACCTGGAGCATGCGGGTGCCGCGGCGGCTCAAGGACCTCGGCGTGGCCGTCCGCCGGGCCACCGGGCCGCTGTCCCAGCAGCTCGGCCGGGCCCCGCGGCCCAGCGAGCTCGCCGCGCACCTCGGCGTACCGATCGAGGAGGTCATCGAGGCCCTCGACGCGCAGGCCAACCAGAGTGCGGGCTCGCTCGACGCCGTCGCGGGCGACGACGAGGGCGACACCCCGCTGGCCGACCGGCTCGGCGAGCTGGACCGCGAGCTCGACCTCGTCGAGTACCGCGACGCGCTCCGCCCGCTGCTGGACGGCCTCCCCGAGCGCGAGCGCACCATCCTCATGCTGCGGTTCTTCGGCGAGATGACGCAGACGCAGATCGCGGAGCGGGTCGGCATCTCCCAGATGCACGTCTCCCGGCTGCTCGCGCGCACCCTCGCCGAGCTCCGCCGCGGCCTGCTCGACGACCGACCGCCCGCACACGGCGAGCACGTGGGCGACGCGGGCCCGGCCGGCCGGGTCAGCCGCGCACCGGAGCCGCGACCGGCTCCAGCCGCGCGGTCTCGCCCCGGTGCAGCACCCGCAGCCCCGCCTGCAGCCCGCGGTCGTGCAGCTCCTGCGTGAAGTGGCTCAGCGGCGACCGGAACACGTCGTAGTCGTCGAAGTGCACGGGGATCGTGGTCCCGGGGCGGAACGCCTCGACCAGGTCCGCGCCCTGCCGGGCGTCCATGGTCACCAGGATCCCGGCGACCCGCGTCCCGCCCAGGTGCGCGACGAGGACGTCCGGCGGGCCGAAGCGCTCGTGGACGCGGTGCAGGAAGGGACGCATGAGCGTGTCGCCGGTCTGGTAGAGCCGCAGGACGGTGCGGCCCGCCCGCTCGAGCTCGAGCACGGAGCCCATGACCGGCGGGAGGGCGCGGTGCACCAGGGCGGGGCCGTGCTGCCCCGGCACCGCGGTCACGCGCAGCACCGCGTCGCCGCGGCTGGTCTCCCACGTCTCCCACGTGCGCAGCCCCGCCGCGGCGTGGAAGCCCTGGCGGGTGAGGCGGCGCTCGGCGTGCGGGGTCGTCACGATCGGCACGGCGGGCGGCAGCCCCTTCCGGGCGCGCCGGTCGAAGTGGTCCCCGTGCAGGTGGGACAGCACCACGGCGTCCAGCGGCGGGAGGTCCTGCGGCCCGAGCGCGGGTTCGGTGCGGCGCCTGCTCGTGAGGCCGTGACCCAGGTAGGCGCGCTCGCCGCGGTGCAGGAAGTTGGGGTCGGTGAGGACGGTGAAGGGGCCGAGGCGCTGCAGCGTCGTCGCGGTGCCGACGAAGGTCAGGGACGAGCCCTCGGGGTCGGCGGTCGGGTCCGGTCCAGCCATGCCGGGGCGGTACCCCGCCCGGACGCGGCCACTCCCCGACCGCGACCCGGCTCGGTCCGGGCATGTCGGGGGCCGGGCGGCGGGAGGTGTCTGACGGCGGGTGTCGACTGCGCCGTGCTCCCGGCGCCCGGCCCGGTGGGTGATCCGATCTCTTCCACGTGTCGTTTCGCTGTGTGGGTCCTCCTCTCGGCCGTCGGGAACGGTGAAGGATCGTCGACCGTCCGGTGCCCGATGGCGGCGGACCGTCCGGCCGGTTCGGGTGACGCCGTGGGCGGGCCTGGGCTGGGTTCCTGCCGGTCGGCGCCGGTCAGCGGGGCCCGGCGCCGCTCCCCGCGAGTTCGGCCCGGCGGGGCCGGTGCTCCCCGGTGAGCTCTCCCGGTTCGTCCGGGGCGACGACGCCGTCGAGCGCCGCGCGCGGTTCCACGCCGGAGAAGGCGGTGAAGCCGAAGCGGATCTCGCCGGCGCCGAGCGTGTGGTCGGGGTGCGGCACGTGCCGGACGCGCGAGGTGTCGGCGCGCACGACACCGGCCGCGTCCGCCGCGTCGAGCCGCGCCAGCAGGCGCGCGAGGGCGACCGGCGCGTCCGTGGGCGGCGCGGAGGTCTGCGCGAGGGTCCGGTGCAGCTGCTCGGTGCGCCAGCCCCCGGGGTCGCCGCTGCCCACCGGCACGGGGACGGACACCGTGAGGAGCCAGTGGGCCGACTTGCCCGACAGCTCGGGGGTCCGGTGCAGGGTGATCTCGGTGGCCTGGTCGGCCCGGACGAGGCTGCCGTCGAGCTGCTGCAGCCAGACGTTGGCGAGGCTCACATGGGGCTCCTGGGGATCGGTCGTCGGGGAGTCGACGGGGGAGGTCGCCGATCAGGGCATCGGCGGTCCGGACGGGAGCGGCGCGGCGGCCGGGGTGCAGGCGTAGGGGCACACCTGCACCCGGGCGGCGGCGCCCGCACGGGGCGGGGACCGCTCGTGCGCGGCCGGGTCGACGGCGGCGCTCCGGCCGACGTCGGCACGTGGTCTCATCGGGCTCACCTGCGTTCAGCTCCGAGGAGTGCCGGCCGGGCCCGGTGACCCGGCCGGACGGACGGTCAGGCGTCGATCTCGCGGCGCCCCGGATCGTTCGCGGTGGAGATGGAGATGGTACGCGGCTTGGCCCTCTCCGCGACAGGGATGCGCAGGGTCAGGACGCCGGAGTGGTAGTCGGCGTGGATGTGGTCGGTGTCGAGCGTGTCGCCGAGGAACAGCTGGCGCGAGTAGACGCCGAGGGGCCGCTCGGCCACCTGCATCTCGATGTGCTCGTCGCGCAGCGTCGGCCGGCGCTCGGCCTTGACGGTCAGGACGTTGCGCTCCACGGACAGCTCGATCGCGGACGGGTCGACGCCGGGGAGGTCGAACTCGACCACGAACTCCTCGCCGTGGCGGTAGGCGTCCATCGGCATGGCGGCGGGGCGGGACCACGTCCCGGCGGCCGTGCCGAGGGCCTGCTGGGCGAGACGGTCGAACTCACGGAACGGGTCCGTACGCATCAGCATCGCGGGTGCTCCTTCCTGCTCGACGATGTCGGCGATGCCGTTTCCCTCGGAACCTCCGGGCTCCGATCGGGATATCTGCATCTTGCACTACAGCTTTCGTGTGGCGCAAGAGCGTGCTTCTCTGGACCGTTCCAGAATCCGGCTCAGTCGATCCGCAGGGTGACGACCTCGCCCAGCCCCACCAGCTCGACGGCCTTGCGCACCGGCGAGTCCCCGGGCAGCACGATCTCGAGCTCGACCTGGAGCAGCTGCAGGCGGTTCGCGAGGGTGAACAGGGCCCGCAGCCCCGCGCTGTCGAGGTAGTCCAGGCCGCCCAGGTCGAGGACCACCGACCGGGCGCGGTTCGTGATCAGCTCCTGGACCCGCTGCTCGAAGGAGGTCGCGTTCTCCAGGTCGACCTCGCCGGCGACGGTGATCTCCAACCGGCCGGGCTCGGCCTCGCGGGCCACGACGCTCGCGTCCGTCACCGGTTCCTCCCCAGGGTCCTCTCCAGCACGACCCGGGTCCCGGTCGCGTCCCGCTCGACGTGGCACTCGTCGACGAGGCCGTGCATCAGGGTGGTCCCGCGGCCGCGGTTCACGCCGCGGGCCTCCCGCCAGGAGCCCGTGTCGCGGATCGTCGCGCTCACCCGGGGCCCGTGCATCTCGAGGTGCACCTCCAGCAGGCCGCCGCCCGGCCCGTAGGCGTGCTCCACGACGTTGGCGGACGCCTCCCCGATGGCCAGGACCAGGTCGGAGATCTCCTCCAGCGTCGCGCCGACCGAGGCGAGGTAGCTCCGCAGCGACTGCCGCACGCTGCGCAGCGACCGCGGCACCGCGGGCTCGACCAGCCGCAGCGGTGCCGTCCCGCTGTCGGCCGGGCGTGCGACGACGAGCAGGGCGACGTCGTCCGCGGAGGTCTCGCTGCCGATCAGCCGGCCCATGATCCGCACGCACACGTCCTCGGCCGCCGCCGGCCGCACCGCGTCCTTCAGCCGCTCCAGCCCCGCGTCGAGCGACTCGCGGCGGCGCTCCACCAGGCCGTCCGTGTACAGGACGAGGCAGGAGCCGACCGGCAGGGCCACGCTGCTGGTGCGCCGCCGCCGCGGCGGCGTCAGCCCGATGGGCGGGTCCGTCGGCACGTCCACCAGTTCGCCCCGGGCACCGTCCAGGGCCCGGACGGGCGGCGGGTGCCCGGCCGACGACACCCACGCCAGGCTCTGGTCGACCTCCACCACCGCGCACAGCACGGTGGCCATGACGTCCCGCTCGAAGTGCTGGACCTGCATGTCGAGCCGGCGCAGGAGCTCCCCCGGGTCCTCGGTCTGCAGGGCGTAGGCGCGCACGGCGCTGCGCAGCCGGCCCATCGCGACGGAGGCCTGCAGCCCGCGCCCCACGACGTCCCCCACCACGACGCACAGCCGGCCCGAGGGCAGGTCGAACACGTCGTACCAGTCCCCACCGATCTCGCCGCCCCCGCCGGGCACGTACCGCGCGGCGAGCTCCAGTCCCGGGACCGACGGCAGCTGCCCGGGCAGCAGGCTGCGTTGCAGGGCGGCCGCCGCCGACCGCTCGGCCTGGGTCATCTGCGCCCGGGTCGCCAGGGCCACCCGGTCCGCGGCGAGCTGGAGCAGCTCCGCGTCCTCCGCGGTGAACTCGCGCGGTCGCAGGGTGCCGACGTGCAGCACCCCGAGCACGTCCCCGCCGACCAGCAGCGGGACGCCGAGCAGGGAGCGGATGCCCTTCTCCCGCAGGATCGGGTTGAGCACGTTCGAGTGGTCGACCTCGTCGATGATCACGGCGTGCTTCTCCGCGGCGATCCGGCCGGCGAAGCCCCGACCGAGTGGGATCCGCACGCCCTGGCGGGTCTCCTCCTCCAGCCCCCGGGTCGCCGTGGCGACGAGGAACGTCCTCGACGGATCGAGGAGCAGCACCGCGACCGTGTCGACGTCGAGCAGGTCCCGGACGCGCTCGAGCACCTCGCCCAGCAGCGCGTCGACGCCGAGCCGGGCCAGCTCGGTGTCGGTGAGCGTCTGGATCCGGCGGAGCCGGTCACCGGTCGTCCGTCCGGTGTCCGCGTCCGCTGGGCTCTCGGCGGGGCGCACCATCGGAGTCTAGGCGCGGCGACCGCGGTCGCTCGGGGCGCCCGGCACGGGTCGGCGGTCGAGCGGGCGGGTCGCGGGGCCCTCCAGCACGGCCCCGTCGACGTCGAACCGGGAGCCGTGGCACGGGCAGTCCCAGCTGCGCTCGGCGCCGTTGAACCGCACCAGGCAGCCGAGATGGGTGCAGCGCACGGACACGGCGTGCAGCCCACCCTCGGGGTCACGGTAGACGCCGGTCCGGTCCGCGCCGGAGCGGACGATGCGGCCCTCACCCGCGGGGACCTCCGCCGCCGAGGCGGCCTCGCCGGGCCGCAGCCGGTCCCCGACCAGGTCGATCGCGACCTTCGCGTTCGTGCGGGCCAGGGTGGGCAACGCCCTCGGGCTGATCCGGTGCGGGGTGAGCACCGGCGAGCCCGGCCCGCCCGCGATCTGCTCCGCGAGCAGGGCCGCGGCCATGCTGCCGCCCGAGAGCCCCCACTTCGAGTAGCCGGCGGCGACGAAGACCCGGGAGGACACGGGGGTGTAGGTCCCGACCATCGGGGTGTGGTCGTAGGGCAGCGCGTCCTGCGCCGACCACCGGTGGGTGACCTGCTCGACCGTGACGTGGCGGCGCAGGAAGTCCTCGAGGACGCCGTAGCGGCCGGGGTCGACGCCGCGCTGCCCGGTCGGGTGGTCCTGGCCGCAGAGGATCACCTGGTCCCCGAGCGAGCGGAAGGACCAGCTCGGCGAGCCCGCGGTGATGGACATCGACCGCGGCGGGCCGCCCCGGATGCGCGCCGCGATGCAGTAGGCCCGCACCGCCTCCATCCGGGCGAAGAAGACCCCGCGGTCCCACACCGGGTAGTGCGTCGCGACGACGACCCGGTCGCCGGTCAGCGTCCCGCGCGTCGTCCCGACGCGGACCGGGTCCTCCTCGGCCAGCTCGACGGCGCGGGTGCGCTCGAACACCGCCGACCCGTTCCCGTGCACGGCCGCGGCGAGGCCCCGGGCGTACCGGACGGGGTGGAACTCGATCTGCTCCGGCATCCGGACCGCGCCCGCGACGCCGAACGGCAGGTCGGTCTCCTCGGTCCACTCCACCGGCAGGCCCGCCGCCCGCGCGGCCTCGAACTCCTTCTCCACCGACCGCAGCTCGGAACGGTCTGCGGCGACGGTGCACGCCTCCCGGCGGTGCAGGTCGCAGTCGATCCCCAGCTCCTCCGCGACGGCCGCCACCAGCTCGACCCCGCGCAGGCTGTGCTCGGCGTAGTAGGCCGCCGCCTCCGCGCCGCGCGCCGACCGGATCTGCGACAGCATCGTGCCCTGCAACGCCGTGACCTTGGCGGTGTTGTTGCCGGTGGCGCCGGAGGCCACCCGGTCGCCCTCCACGACGGCGACCCGCGCGCCGCGCTCCTTCAGCAGGTACGCCGTGGTCAGCCCGGTGATCCCGCCGCCGAGGACCAGCACGTCGAAGTGCCGCTCGGTGGTCGGTCCGGTGTAGCGGACGTCGGCGCGGTCGGTCAGCCAGGGCGAGCCGGTCTCGGTGGTGGTGGGCACGGGTCGGTCGACGTGCGGGTGATCGGCCACCCGGGTGATGTACCCGCACCCGCCCGTCCCAACCGGCAGCCTCCCCGGCCCGCCGGTGTCCGGCGCACCACGCCGGGTAGTGCCTCCTCGGCGACGGAGGGAGCACGGACATGGCGGCACCGACGACAGGGAGGGGCGCGGCCGGGGCGGTCGCGGCACGGGCCGCGCGGCGCAACGTCCTCGCGGGCGTCCTGCTGGGGCTCGGCGCGGTGGCGTTCCTCGACGAGGCCGTGTTCCACCAGCTCCTGCACTGGCACCACTTCTACGACCGGGCGAGCTCCGCGGCCGGGCTGGTCTCCGACGGGATCTTCCACGCCTTCAGCTGGTTCGCCACGGTCGCCGCCTGGTTCCTGATCGCCGCGCTGCGCCGGGACCGTGCGCTCCGGCCGGTGCGCGTGGCCGGCGGGGCGCTGGCCGGCGGCGGCGCCTTCCAGCTGTACGACGGGCTGGTCCAGCACAAGCTGCTGGGCCTGCACCAGATCCGCTACGTGCCGGACCTGCTGGTCTACGACGTGATGTGGAACGTCCTGGCCGTCGTCCTGCTCGTGGTGGGTCTGGTGCTGCTGGTCCGCACCCGCGAGCGGCGTGCATGAGCGGGCACGGCCTCGTGGGGCCGGTCCCCGTGGGCCTGCTCGCCGCCGTCGCCGCGGCCGGGTACCTGGCGGCGGTCCTCGGGCGCCCGTGGCCGGCGCGGCGGACGGCGAGCTGGCTCACCGGGGTCGCGGGCGCCGCGGTCGGCGCCCCGCTGACCGTCCACCCCGACCTGCGCGTGCACGTGGCCGGCCACCTCCTGCTCGGCATGCTCGCGCCGCTGCTCCTGGTGCGCGCGGCGCCGGTCACGCTCGCGCTCCGGACCCTGCCCGTGGCCCGGGCCCGGGGGCTGGCCCGGGCACTGCGCTCCGGCCCGGTCCGCGTGCTCACCCACCCCGTCGTCGCCGGCCTGCTCGACGTCGGCGGCCTGTGGGTGCTCCTCCGCACCGGCCTGCACGCCACCGGCGGCCCGGCCGCGCACGCCCTCGTCGCCGTCCACATGCTGGTGGCCGGGACGCTGTTCGCCGCCTCGCTGGTGAGCCCCGAGCCGGCGCCGCACCGGGCCCGCCTCGGCGTCCGCGCGGCGGTGCTCGTCGCAGCCGTGGCCGCGCACGACGTCCTCGCGAGGACGGTGTACGCCGACCCGCCGCCCGGGCTGCCCGCCGAGCAGGCCCGGGCGGGCGCGGAGCTGCTGTACTACGGCGGCCTGCCGGTGGAGCTGGCGCTGATGGTGCTGCTCGGCGCGGAGTGGTTCGCGCGGGACCGCCGCACCGTGCTCAGGCCGGCGCGAGCCGCCAGCTCATCGTGACGGTCGTGCCGTCCTCGCGGTGGACGGTGGCGGCGGCGTCGGCCAGGACCCCGATGAGCGGCCGGCCGCGCCCGCGCAGCGTCTCGTGCGGGTCCGGCGCCTTCCAGCGGCCCTCGTCGGTCACGACCACGGTCAGCTCGGCCGACCCGCACCGGGCCGAGACCTCCACCGGGCCGCCCTCCCCGTCCGGGTAGGCGTGCTCGGCGGAGTTCGCCATCGCCTCGTACGCGGCGAGCACCACGTCCTCCTGCCGCTCCTCCGGCAGCCCGGTCCCGGCCGCCCAGCGGGCCAGCGCCCGGCGCAGCCCCACCAGGCGGTCCGCCGTCGCCCAGATCCGGGCGTGGAAGTCGCCGTCGCCGGACGCCCCCGACGTCCGGTCCTCGCCGCCGCGGGTCCGTCTCACGCCGGTCCCGCTCCCGCGCGGTGCACGTAGATCAGGGCGACGTCGTCGTCGTGCGCGCCCCCGGTCAGCGCCTGGACGAGGCCGTCGCAGGCCTCGCCGGTGAGCGGGCGCGGCAGGCCGGCGACCGCCTCGAGCAGCCACTCGATGCCCTGTGTGACGTCCCGGCTGCGGCTCTCCACCAGTCCGTCCGTGTAGAGCAGCAGGTCGTCGCCTTCCCGGAACAACGCGGTGCGCTCCGGGAAGGTGGTGCCGACGCCCAGCGGCTGCGCCAGCGCCTCGCCGAGCTGCTCGATCGTGCCGTCGGCGCGGAGCAGCACGGCCGGAAGGTGCCCGGCGTTGGCGAAGACCAGGCCGTCGTCGGGGGTGTGGACGGCGTAGAAGCAGGTCACGAAGGTGGACTCGGCGAAGCTGTCGAGCAGCGCGGAGACGTGCCGCAGCACCTCGGAGGGCGGCAGTCCGAGCAGGGCGTAGGAGCGGATGGCGGTGCGGACCTGGCCCATCACGGTGGCGGCGGTGACCCCGTGCCCCACGACGTCGCCGATCACGAACGCGGTCGACCCGTCGACCAGCCGGATGACGTCGAACCAGTCGCCGCCGATCTTGGGCCCGGTGGCCGCGGGCAGGTACCGGGTGACCAGTTCCAGGCCGGGCACCGCGGGGGCCTCGGGCAGCATGCTGCGGGAGAGCTCGCGGGTGAAGTCGCGCTCGCGCTCGAACAGCCGCGCGTTGTCGAGCGCGATCGCCGAGTAGCCCGCGATGCCCTCGGCCACGTACTGGTGCCGGTCGGTGAACCGGCCGGGCTCCGGGTGGCCGAAGAAGAAGCCGCCGAGCACCTCGCCGCTGGTCGGGCTGATCACCGACACCGCCAGGTAGCTGCGCACGGGCAGGTGGCCCTCGGGCATGCCGTGGTACGGGGCGTTGCGGCCGAAGCGCGGGTCCGCGGTGATGTCGTCGCTGCGGACGGTGCCCCGGCCGTCGAAGGTCGGGGCGAAGACCTCGGTGTTGCGTGGCATCGGGAACCGGGCGAAGGCCTCCCGCGGCACCCCGGACAGCGTGTAGAGCGTGTAGGACTCGCCGAACTGGTTGACCAGGTTGTAGAAGAACGCGCCGAACGCCGCCCCGACGGCCGTGGTGGCCGCGTCCGTGGCCTCCTGCACGATCCGGTCGATGTCGAGCTGCGCGGTGAGCCGGCGGCCCACCGAGTGCAGCGCGTCGATCACCGCGGCCTCGGTGCGCAGGGCGTCGACGGCCCGGCGCAGGCCTCCCGTCGCCGCCGCGACGGCCCGGGCCGCGAGCAGGTGCGAACGGCCCACCGGGGCGCGGGTGACGAGGGCGACGGCGCCGTCGTGGCCCGCCGGGGCGGTGGCCGCGGTGGACGCGGTGGGGGACGCGGTGGGGGACGCGGTGGGGGACGCGGTGGGGGCCGCGGTGGGGGCCGCGCCGTTGCCGATCGGGTCGCCGCCGTGCCCGTCGAGGACGACGAGCGCCGCGGTCGCCCCCGGGAGCAGCGCGGCGAGCTGGGTGTCGTCGAGGACGAGGACGGCGGAGCCGTCGGTCGGGCGCAGGACGGCGGAGCCCTCGGTGTGCAGGCGGGCGAGTCGCTCGGGGGTCAGGGCCAGCCGCTCGACCGGCACGGGTCGCCCGTCCGGGCCGGTGAACGCCGAGGCCAGGGCGGTCAGCAGGGCGTCGGTCTCCGGGCCCTCGTCCTCCATCCGCGTCATCCCGCGGCGAGGGCGTCGTCGAGGGTGGGGTGGATGGCGAGCTCGTCCGTGAGTCGGGTCAGCTCGAGCGGGCGCAGGACGAGCCGCCCTGCGGCGACGACGCGGACCGGGACCTGCCCCTGCAGCTGCCGGTTGGCGCGGACGAGCTCGGCCATGCCGGCCGAGGCCAGGAAGCTCACCTCGGTCAGGTCGATCACGAGCAGCGCGGGGCGCAACCGCACGGCCCGCTCCACCGCCCGCTGCACCTTGGGGGCGAGCGAGAGGTCGAGGGCACCGCGCACCGCGAGCACGACGCCCTCCGGCACCTCCTCGAGGCCCACGGAGCCGGTCGGCTCGTCGTCGAACGGGCCCCCGACGACCCGCTCGGGTTCGGTCATGGCGGTCATCCTGCCGTGCGCCGCACAGGAGGGCGAGACCGGATCGGCCTGCACGGCGAACGGCACTTTCGCTCGGTCCTGGTGAGCGGGCGTGCCGTTCGCTCGTGCGTGTTCGGCACAGGGGCCGGGTTCGTCCCGCAGGCGGGTCGGTATGGGGCCGTTGCTCAGCGCGCGACGAGGCGACGCCCGGTGAGACGCGCGAGCGGGATGCTGATCGTGTGCCCGGTCCGGCTCGGGGGCCAGGGCGCGTGCAGGAGCCGGACCAGCCCGCCGAGCCGTGCGCGGTCGGTGACCTCGTAGGCCTCGCCGATGCCGAGCACGCTCCAGCCGGTGTGGTCGCCGGCGTCGATCCGGTCCACCTGGAAGGCGACGACCGCACCGCGGGTCGCGGCGACCAGCGTCGGTCCGCCCGCCGAGCGGAAGACGATCTCCTCGCCGTCGAGCACGTACGTCACCGGGTGGGCGGCGGGCATCGCACCCTCGGTGTAGATGACCCGCCCGAGGTCGGCGGTCGCGAGCAGCCGCAGGCATTCGGCCCGGTCGATCTCCACGAGATCGGCTCGGCCGTCCGACACGGCCGTGGAAGACTCCGACACGGGCGGAATTCTCGTTCCCGACCGATCGTACGGCAGGGGCCGAAAGCCCCTACTTGGTCTCGATCTTGAGTGACCGGGGTCACAGTCCGTGCCGGCGGTCCCCCGCCACCAGCGCCGCGACACGCTGCTCGGACGCTGCGCAGAAGGGATCGCGGAACGCGGCGACCGCGCGCCGGGTCTCGTCGCCGATCAGGTCGGCGTTGATCTGCGCCGCCGCCCAGGCACCACCGGCCGCGGCCGCGCCGACCTGCGCCGACGGGTCGGTGACGTTGCCCGCGGCCCACACCCCCGGGACGTCCGTCCGGCCGGTCGCGTCCGTGCGGAGGTGCTCCCCCGCCCCGCTCGGGTGCTCGACGGTCCGCAGCCCGAGCGACCCGAGGAAGCCCGCCCGCGCCACCATCCGGGACGCGACCGCCACCGCCTCGCGCGCCACGGTCCGGCCGTCGGCCAGGCGCAGCCCGACGAGCCGGTCGTCGACCACGACGAGGGACTCGACCGCCCCCTCGACGACGGTCACGCCCCGTGCCGCCAGCTGCTCCGCCGCCTCGCCCGCCGGCGGCGCCGAGGTGTGGGTGAAGAAGACGACGTCCGTGCTCCACTGCCGGAACAGCTGGACCTGGTGCAGCGACATCGGACCGCTCGCCAGCACACCGATGGCCTGGTCCCGGATCTCCCAGCCGTGGCAGTAGGGGCAGTGCACGACGTCGCGGCCCCACCGCTCCCGCAGCCCCCGGACGTCGGGCAGCTCGTCGACGAGCCCGGTCGTCACGAGCAGCCGGCGCGCCCGGGTGACCCGCCCGTCGCCGAGGACGACGCGGAACCCGTCGCCCTCGCGGGTCACGTCGGTGACCTCGCCCGGCACGATCCCGCCGCCGTAGCCGCGCACCTCCGCCCGGCCGCGCTCCAGCAGCTCCCCGGGCGGCATGCCCTCCCGCCCCAGCAGCCCGTGCACGCCGGACGCCGGCGCGTTCCGGGGCTCACCGCCGTCGATCACCACCACGGACCGCCGCGCCCGCGCGAGCATCAGCGCGCCGTTCAGGCCCGCCGCGCCCCCGCCGATCACCACCACGTCGTAGCCGCTTTCCAGATCCTCGGTCACCTCGACCACCTCCTGCCGCGACAGTGCGCGCAGCGGCAGAAGGTTGGCAAGTTCCCTTGCCAACCCGGCAAAAGGTTCGGATCGGCGCCCGGGCGCGAGGGCCACAGCCCCGCGAGTCGCGCTGTGAGCTCCCGCGAGTCGCGCTGTGAGCTCCCGCGAGTCGCGAGATCCAGCACCGTGAACCGCACGCTCCGGCTCGAAGTCGTGGGCTGCAGCGACGAGCCTCCCGACGCAGTCACGGGCTCTCGGGCCGTCGCCCGCTGGCGAACATGATGGACTCGAGTTCCCGCCGCGGCCGTCGCCGAGGAGGTCGGCCCGCGCCGCGCCGCCGAGCGCACGGTGAATGCTCACCGAGGCCGGCTCGATGCGATCACCCAGCCCCTCGGGCGTGGCGCGGGCCGTCGACGGGGTGCGCGAACGACCTCTCAGGTGTGACCCCCCGCTCGGACAGCTGTGTCGCGCCGCGTCAGGTGTGCCGACGCCACCCAGGCCTTCGAAGCGCGGCCAGCAGCCGATCGCCCGAAGCCCACAGCCCGACTCGCCGAAGCCCACAGCCCGACTCGCGGGGCCGGAACTGCCGACTCGCGGAGTGGAGTGGGGTGGGTCAGCCGGCTTCGGCGAGCGGGGACGGTGGGGCGGCGGAGAGGCGTTCGCCGGGGCAGCGCTGGGCGCGGAGGCGGCGCTGGTAGCGGTAGCGGTTGTGCGGGAAGGGACGGCCCCGCTCGTCGAGCACCTTCACCTGCCCGCAGCCGCCGCACCGGCCGTACCCGGCGGGCGACTGTCCGATGCTGCTCGAGGACTCCTCTTCCGGTGCCACCTGCGGGGACCCGCCCTCCTGACGCGCGGTGTCGTCGTGCAACGGGGACCGGCCCTCCTGACGCACGGTCTCGTCCTGCAGCGTCGCCTCAGGCATCGGCACCGTCCCCGTGGAGCGACTCGAGGGCGCGGAGGGTGGCCGGGTCGACGAGCGGGACGGCGGGCCGGTCGGTGCGTGCGGACGCGGTGGACGTCGCGGCGCGGGCCGGGGCGGTCGTGGTCGCCGGGGATGGGACCGAGTTCCGGTCTGCGGGCATGTCAACCTCCGATGAGGACGTGCGATGACCAGCGGGCGAGCGTCGACCGTCGCGCTCCTCCACCCGACGGTCGGAATATCTACATCGTGAACTACAGATATGGCGCTTCGCAAGGGGCAGATGGACGCAGGAACAGCACCGCAGCACCCGAGCGCACTCTCGATCCGCAACGCGCACACCACCTGCTCCGGGGCGCGTTGTGGAGCCATGACGCGCAGCACCATCCGCGCGCTCCCGGGGGAAGCGGGATCAGGACTCCCGCCCCACCCCGTTCCGCACGTCCAGCCGCTCCCGTTGCGGCACCACGACGTACTTCGGGTCCTTCGTGGACGCGACTCCGGCCTCGAACACCCCGAACCGCTGCAACGCGCTGCCGGCGAGGAGCGCGAGCCCGGAGGCAGCGGCGCCGGCCCGGCTGCGGTGGGCGACGAGCAGGGTCCCGGCCAGTCCCGCAGCCGTCAGCGCCTCGGACGCGCGCCGCAGCCGGCCGACGTGACCCTCCCGGTAGACCTCGCCCACCAACCCGAGCCGGTGCTCCATCACCCGCGACGCGACGAGCTCGCCCGCCGCCCCGGCGGCCGCGAACGCCCGCGCGGGGCCCGCCTCCGAGACCGGGGCGCAGATCATGCCGAAGCCGCCCCCGCTGGCCGCGGCGGACCCGACGAAGACGAACGGCAGCTCGTCGCGCACCTCGCTCCACCCGGGGACGGCCGTGTGCGACAAAAGGACCGCGGTGTAGGACGCCACCCCGGGCGCGGTCGCGGCCGCGCTCACCCCGAGCGGCCGCGCGAGCCGGTGCAGCAGCCGCGCCGGCCACGTGCGCCGCAACCGCGAGGGCACCACTTCGGACACCGCGGCCGCACCCGCGCCCGCGCCGAAGGCGCTGAGGATCCAGGTACCGACGCTCATCGGCGAGGTCGGCTTGAGCACCCGCAGCATGTGGTGGAACCGCTCCGGCCGGCCCAGGTCGGACACCAGGAAGTACAGGCTGGCCAGCAGCGCGCCCAGCGAGCCCAGCCGGGACGACCGGCGCAGCGTGGGCCGGTTCGTGAGGTCCGCGCCGGCCGCGACGACCGACGATCCCGCGGCCAGCCCGCCGCAGAACAGGTACGCGGCGATCTTCCACTCCCACACGGGCGCCTTGAGCACCGGTCGCCCGTAGTAGGAGCGGAACTCCGCCTCGGGGACGACGGTCGGCTCGCCGCCACCGCGTCCGCGCCGGCCCCGCCGGAGGCCCTGGAACATGTGCGCCGAGCGCGCGGCGGAGCCGCCCGCGTCGCTGGGCAGTTCCGCGGATCCGGGGCGCGTCACCGGCGTCCACCGCCCAGGAACGCCGCCACCCCGGCCAGCGCGAACGCCGCCGCGGCCGCGCCCGCGCGCCGCCACATCGCCGGCGCGTTCCGGGTGGGGACCTGCGGGTCCGGCGGCAGGCCGTAGACCTCGGGCTCGTCGAGCAGGAGGAAGAAGGCGCCGTCGCCGCCCACGCCGTCGTTCGGGTCCCGGCCGTAGAGCCGCGCCTCGGACACCCCGAGGTCGTGCAGCTGGGCGAGCCTGCGGTCGGCGCGCTCGCGCAGCTCGTCGAGCTCGCCGAACTGGATGGAGTCCGTGGGGCAGGCCTTGGCACAGGCGGGCTCGAGCCCGTCGCCGATCCGGTCGTAGCAGAGCGTGCACTTGTTGGCGCGCCCGTCGTGCTCGCGCCGGTCGATCACGCCGTACGGGCAGCCGGACACGCAGTACCCGCAGCCGTTGCAGATGTCCTGCTGCACGACCACCGTGCCGAACTCGGTGCGGAACAGCGCCCCGGTGGGGCAGACGTCGAGGCAGCCGGCGTGCGTGCAGTGCTTGCAGACGTCCGACGCCATCAGCCACCGGAAGTCCGTCCGGCCCTCGGCCCCGGTGAGGTCACCGGGCCGGGAGAAGCCGGGCATCCCCAGCTCCTGCGGCTGCGGGCCGCCCGGCGGCAGCGGGGACGTGCCCAGCTCCGACCCGCCCCGCGGGGCCGCCTCCAGCCGCGGCTCCACCGCACCCGCGGTCTCCGGGATCCCGCTGTCCCCGGTCGGCAGCCCGGCGAACCCGGGGTCCTGACGGCCCGTCGCGCGCGGCTGCTCCACGAACGCGACGTGCCGCCACGAGTTCGCGCCGAGCATCCCGGTGTTGTCGAAGGACATGCCGAGCAGGTCGAGGCCGTCCTCCGGGACGGCGTTCCACTCCTTGCAGGCCACCTCGCAGGCCTTGCAGCCGATGCACACGGAGGTGTCGGTGAAGAACCCGACGCGCGGCGGGTGGTCGAGGTGGCCCGCGTCGCCCGCCACGTCGTCGAGCGGCCCGGACAACCGGTTGCGACTCATGAGCCCTCCTCGGTGTGCGCCACACCGTGCGCGGTCGCGATGCGGGTGTTCGTCGCGACGGTGATCCCCGCGGCGGCCCGCACCTCGTCGAGCAGCGCGCGCAGCGCCGGCCCGCGCGGCCGCGGGCCGGGCCGGACGTCGCAGGTCGCGACCTTGCTCTCCTGGATGAAGACGTTGGAGTCCTCGACGACCCCGAACAGGTCGTTGACGACGTCGCCGGACACCAGGCCCGTGTGTCCGAAGTGGTACGGGAGCCACACCTGGTGCACCACCCGTCCGTCGATCCGCAGCGGCGCGAGCCGGTCGGTGACCACCACGCGGGCCTGCACCGCCGCCCGGCTCGTGACGACGTGCGCGTCGCCGAGGTGCGTGAGCCCGCGTTCGCGCGCGAGCTCCGGGGACACCTCCACGAACAGCGCGGGCTGCAGCTCCGACAGGTACGCCAGCTGCCGGCTCATCCCGCCCGCGGTGTGGTGCTCGGTCAGCCGCGCCGCGGTGAGGACGTAAGGGAACACGTCAGACCCGCGCTCGGGCGGCGCCGGGTTCGACGGGTTGTCCGGCCGGCCGTACACCTTGCGCGTCGGGTTGCCCTGCTGCCGGTAGAGCGGGTTGCGCACCGGCGACTCGTGCGGCTCGTAGTGGGTCGGCAACGGCCCGTCGAGCAGGCCGTGCGGCGCGAACAGCCAGGCCTTCCCGTCCGGTTGCATGATGAACGGGTCGTCGCCGCACAGGGCCTCCGGCCCGGTGGCGCCCTCCGGGGGCCGGTGACCGGGCGGGGTGGTCCGCGGGAAGTCCGGGATGTCGTCCCCCGTCCACTCCCCCTTCGCCTCGTCCCACCACACGAGCTTCTTGCGCTCGCTCCACGGCCGGCCCTCGGGGTCCGCCGAGGCCCGGTTGTAGAGGACGCGCCGGTTCATCGGCCAGGTCCAGCCCCACTCGGTCTCGTAGGACCCCTGCTCGGTGTGCGGCGTGCGCCGGGCCGCCTGGTTGACGCCGTCGGCGTAGACCCCGCTGTAGATCCAGCAGCCGCACGAGGTGCTCCCGTCGGCCTTGAGGCCGAGGTAGTCCGGCAGCAGCTCACCGGTGGTGAGGTCGTGGCCGTTGATCCGGCGCAGCACGTCGTCGGCCGAGGGCTCGACCCACGGGCCGGGGCCCTCCGGACCGGGCTCGGTCGCGTAGTCCCACGCCAGCTTCTGCACCGGCAGGTCGCGCTCGTCCGTGGAGTCCGCCAGCCGCTCCCGCACCAGCCGACCCAGGTGGTAGGCGAACCACAGCTCCGAGCGCCGGTCGCCCACCGGCTCGACGGCCTTGGTGCGCCACTGCAGCATCCGCTGCGTCTGGGTGAACGTGCCCTCCTTCTCCACGTGCGACGCCGCCGGCATGAGGAACACCTCGGTGCGGCACCGCTCGGGCACGATCTCGCCGGTCTCGATCTCCGGCGAGTCCTTCCAGAAGGTCGCGGTCTCGATCTCGTTGAGGTCCCGCACGACCAGCCAGTCCAGGGTGGCCAGTCCGAGCCGCTGCAGCTTCCCGTGGGCGGAGCCGACCGCCGGGTTCTGGCCGAGCACGAAGTAGCCGGACACCTTGCCGTCGATCATGTCCATGACCGTGCGGTAGGTGCCGTGGTCGCCGTCGATGCGCGGCAGCCAGCCGAAGCCGAAGTCGTTCTCCGGGGTGGCCGCGTCGCCGAAGTACTCCTTGAGCAACGAGACCAGGTAGGCGTCGACGGCGTAGCCGTACCCCTTGTGCCCGCCCGTGCGCTGGTCGGCGACCCACGTGGCGAGGTCCGTGTGCGTCACGTTCGGCATCGCGAGGTAGCCCGGTAGCAGGTTGAACAGGGTCGGGATGTCCGTGGACCCCTGGATGCTCGCGTGCCCGCGCAGCGCGAAGACCCCGCCGCCGGGCCGGCCGATGTTGCCGAGGAGCAGCTGCAGGATCGCACCGGTGCGGATGTACTGCGCGCCCACGCTGTGCTGGGTCCAGCCCACGCTGTAGACGAGTGCGGTCGTCCGCTCGCGGTTCGAGTTGGCCGTCCACGCGCGGCAGACGTCGAGGAACTGGTCCTGCGGCGTGCCGCAGACCCGCTCCACCATCTCCGGCGTGTAGCGGGCGAAGTGCCGCTTCAGGACCTGGAAGACGCAGCGGGGGTGCTGCAGCGTCGGGTCCTTCGCGATGTCGTCCGCCGCCCCGGCGACGCCCGCCCCGCTGGCCCCGGCCTGCATGGGCTCGGTCTGCTCCTTGGCCTCCGCCGAGTCGCCGTCCGGCGTGCTCTCCGTGGGCTCGGCGCCCTCGTAGTACCAGCTGCCGCGGTCGTAGGTCCCGGTCTCCGGGTCGTAGCCGGAGAACAGCCCGTCGAGCTCCTCGGTGTCGGCGAAGTCCTCACGCACCAGGAACGACGCGTTGGTGTAGGCCGCGACGTACTCCCGGAAGTCCAGGTCGTTGTCCAGCACGTACCGGATGACGCCGCCGAGGAACGCGATGTCCGAGCCCGCCCGGATCGGGACGTAGGTGTCCGCCACCGCGCTGGTCCGGGTGAACCGGGGGTCGATGTGGACGACCCGGGCGCCGCGGCCCTTCGCCTCCATGACCCACTGGAACCCGACCGGATGGGCCTCGGCCATGTTCGAGCCCATGATGATGATGCAGTCGGAGTTGGCGAGGTCCTGCTGGTAGTCCGTCGCGCCGCCGCGACCGAAGGAGGTCCCCAGACCGGGAACCGTGGCCGAGTGTCAAATACGGGCCTGGTTCTCGATCTGGATCGCGCCCATCGCCGTGAACAGCTTCTTGAGGAGGTAGTTCTCCTCGTTGTCGAGCGTCGCGCCGCCCAGCGCGGCGAACCCCGTGGTGCGGTTGAGCCGCCGGCCCTTGCCGTCGACGTCCTGCCAGCCCCGCTCGCGCGCCGCGACCACGCGGTCGGCGATCATCTCCATCGCCTCGTGCAGGTCCAGGTCGGTCCACTCGGTGGCGTACGGGGCGCGGTAGCGGACCTTGTCCAGCCGCTGCTCGCCGGTGACGAGCTGCAGGCTCGCCGAGCCCTTCGGGCACAGCCGGCCGCGGGAGATCGGCGAGTCGGGGTCGCCCTCGATCTGCACGACCTGCTCGTCCCGCACGTACACCTTCTGGGCGCAGCCGACCGCGCAGAAGGGGCACACGGATCCCGCCACCCGGTCGGCCGACGCCGTGCGCGGACGCAGGCCGACGTGCTTCGGCGACTGCGCGGCCGCGCCCCGCCCGAGCGGGTCGCTGCCGGTCAGCTGCCGGTACACCGGCCACGAGTCGAGGCCGATCGACCCCAGCCACGTCCGCACGCCCATGCGGCCTCCTTCTCGTCCGTCCGGCCTCCGTACCCGCGGGGGGCGGGGTGGAAACGCTCGGCCGATCTTGGGCGGGGCCGCAGGACACCGGCGGCGGGACCGTCGGCGTCGCCACCCGTTCGGTCGAACACGCCCCGTCGCGCTCGGCCGTCCAGGTGATAGACGCGGCGGGTCCGGCCGTCCTGTGTGTCCCGAGCCCGGGCTCGGGTACCGCCGTGGCCATCTCCGAACGAGAGGAGCGGGCAGTGACGGAGAGCACGAGCGAGACCGTCCGGGCCGAGGGCGCCGACGTCGGGCGGACCGCCGCCGAGGCGGGCGGCCAGGTCGCGGGAACCGCCGCCGACCAGGCCCGGAACGTCGCGGGCGAGGCCCGGCGGCAGGCGAAGGACCTCGTCGGCGAGGCGCGTGGCCGGCTGCAGCAGCAGGCCGGCTCGACGCAGCGACAGGCCGCGGACGGGGTGCGGGGGGTCGCCGACCAGCTGCGCCAGATGGCGGGCTCGGGCGACGGCGGACCCGTCGCCGACCTCGCCCACGAGGCCGCGGAACGGGCCGAGCGCCTGGCGTCCTGGCTGCAGGACCGCGAGCCGGGTGACCTGGTCGAGGAGGTCCGCCGGGTGGCCCGGCGCCGGCCCGGGGCCTTCCTGGCCGGGGCGGCCCTTGCGGGTGTCCTGGTCGGACGGTTGACGCGCGGTGTGGTCGACCACGAGAGGGACTCCTCCGGGCCGCAGGGGGGCCTGGCGGCCGACCGGGGCATGACCGGCCAGGGCATCCCGTCGGGCTACGGGGTTGCCGGCGAGGGCCTGCCGGGCGCGCCGCCGGTCCCGCCGCCGCCGGTGACCCCGGGGCCGACGTCCACCCCGCCCGTGGCGCCGGGGCCGGGCACGATCGGTCAGGGCGCGCCGCCCAACGCGCCCACACCGCCCACCGGCGGACCCGTGGTACCCCCGCCGCCCCCGCCCCCGGGTCCCGGACCGGCGCACGCGCCCCGGCCGGGCTCGACGACCGTCGGCGACTACGTCGACGAGCTGGGCCGTCGCGGTGATCCGCGCGTGACCGACCAGGACATCCGGTGACCGCGCCCGGCGGCCCGCCCGGCGGGCCGGTGCCGGGCCGGCACTCGGCACCCGATCTCGGACGGTTCGACCAGGCCTCACCGCCCGTCGCACCACCTCCGACAGCACCGCCTCCGACAGCACCGCCTCCCACGGCGGCGCCTCCGTCGGGGGCGACCCCGATGGGCGGCCGCAGCGACGCCCCGCCCGACGTCTCCGGCGTCTCGGTCGGCGACCTCATGGGCCGGGTCTCGCGGGACCTGTCCACCCTGATGCGGCAGGAGCTCGCGCTCGCCCAGGCCGAGCTGAAGCAGGAGGCCCGCAAGGCCGGCAAGGCCGCGGGCGGTTTCGGCGCGGCCGGGTTCGCCGGCTACATGGTGCTGCTGTTCCTGTCGGTCGCCCTGTGGGCGGCGCTGAGCAACGTCATGGACGGCGGGTGGGCCGGCCTGATCGTCGCCGCCGTCTGGGCCGTGATCGCGGCGGTCGCCTTCGTGATCGGCCGCAACAACGCACGGCGCACCCATCCCACCCCGGAACGGACCGTCGACACCCTCAAGCAGGTTCCCGACGCCCTCAAGGGCCGATAGGAGGACCCGATGACCACCCCCCACGGCACTCCCGCAGACCCCACGCCCTACGGCACGGACGACCCCGACGTCATCCGCCGCCAGATCGAGCAGACCCAGAACCGGCTCAGCGGCGACGTCGACGCCCTGACCGAGAAGGTCACCCCGGGCCGGGTCGTGCAGCGCCGCGTCGACCGCGTGCGCGACCGCGTCTCCGGCTGGCGTGACAGCGTCATGGGCAGCGACCCGGCCGGGTCCGCCCGCCACACCGCCCACCAGGCCGCCGGCACGGCCCGCTCGCTGGCCGGCGAGGCGTCCGACCGCGCGAGCGCAGTGTCCGACCGCGCGAGCGCGATGACCGACACGGTGACCGACAAGGCGTCGGACGCGGCGTCGACGATCGCCGACACCGCCCGCGAGACCCCGGACATGGTGCGCCGCCAGGCCCGCGGCAACCCGCTGGCCGCCGGCCTGATCGCGTTCGGTGCGGGCTGGCTCGTGTCCTCCCTGCTCCCGGCGAGCCGCAAGGAGCAGGAGCTCGCCGGCCAGGCCAAGGACCGGGCGATGGAGGTCGGCCGGCCGCTGGCGCAGCAGGTCGGCGAGAAGGCCAAGGAGGTCGGCGAGGACCTCCGCGAGCCGGCGCAGCAGGCCGTCCAGTCGGTCCAGGAGACGGCCAAGGACGCCGCCTCCACCGTGGCCGACGAGGGCAGGTCCGCCGCCGGGCAGGTCCAGGAGCGCGCCCAGGACGCGGCGGGCACCGTCAAGGAGCAGGCCCGGCCGTCCTGACCGCCGGCCCCGGGCGGGGACGAGTGCGCCCCGCCCGGGTGGCCGGCCCGTGCGAACGAGAAGGTATGCGGCGCCGCCGTTCGGGTAGGCCGCCGGTATGACCGGCTCACCGATCGTCCGGGCGCTGCGCGCCACCGAGTCCGTCCGGATCCCCGACCACGCCGCCGTCACGGCCCAGCGCGGGCTGCGCCGGGTCCTCACCGGCAGCCGGCTCGACGGGCCGCTGCGGGGCTCGTGGATCGGACACCCCGTGCACCCGCTGCTGGTCACCGTGCCGATCGGCGCCTGGGCCTCGGCCGTGCTGCTCGACGCCGTGGGCGGGCAGGAGGAGGCGGCCCGCCGGGTCGTGGGCGCGGCGCTGGTCAGCCTGCTCCCGACGGCGGTCACCGGGCTCGCCGACTGGAGCGGGCTCGACGAGCGCCGGCGCCGGGTGGGGCTGCTCCACGCGGCCGGCAACATGGTGTCCGGCGCCTTC
This sequence comes from Pseudonocardia yuanmonensis, assembly GCF_039542425.1. NCBI lineage: Bacteria > Bacillati > Actinomycetota > Actinomycetes > Pseudonocardiales > Pseudonocardiaceae > Pseudonocardia > Pseudonocardia yuanmonensis. The sequence continues at coordinate 99,067 of NZ_BAABIC010000010.1, read as the reverse complement.
CTCGGCGCCTCCTACGCGGCGCGCCGGCAGGGCCGGCACCGGGCCGGGGCGCTGTTGTCGCTGGTCGGGATGCTGCCGCTGGGGATCTCCGGCGCGCTGGGCGGACACTTGTCGTACGCCCAGGGATCGGGGGTCGGGCGGTGGCCCGAGGCCTCCCCCGAGGCGGGGCGGACCGAGCGGGACATCGTGGCGTCCGACGGTGCACCCGGCACCGCATCCGACAACGCGCCGCTGGACACCGGCGCCATCCCGGGCAGCGGGCCCGAGGCGAACCCGACCTGAGCCGCATGGCCGGGCACACCGCGGGGTAGCTGCGGGGCATGACCGATCGATCCCACGGCGTCCCCCCGGCCGAGCTCGACGACGACGTGCTGCGCCGGGAGATGACCCACCTGCACGAGACGCGCCACGACACCGTCCTCGGCGGCTCCGAGGACGCGCTCGAGGCGCACACCCGCCGGATGCTGGAGCTCGAGGCGGAGTTCCTGCGCCGCTTCCCCGAGGAGGGCGCGCCGGACCCGCGCCGCACCCGGGCCGGCAGCCGCGAGCAGGCCGGCCAACCGGTCCCGGGCAGCGCCTCCGGCTGAGCCCGCCCCCGGCCCCGCTCCGCCGCGGCCGTCAGCCCAGCAGGTGGCGGCGGAGCGCCGGCAGCTGCCGGGTCTCGACGTCGTGCTCCCAGGCCTCCGCGACGTCCTCGGGCCGGTCGTCGCGCAGCAGCCGGCCGAGCGTGTTGGTGTCCTTCCACGGCTCGGCCCGCGACCGCAGCGAGAGCACGAGCGTGACCCGGTGCCCGTCCGTGAGCAGTTCCGCGGTGTGCAGCAGCATCCGGCCCTGCAGCAGCACCGCCGCGCCGACCCGCTGGGGCACGGCCTCCAGCTCCGCGGCCGGCAGGTCGCCCTGCGCCGCCCGCACCGCCCCGACATCCGCGGGGCCCCGGAAGACCAGCGTGCTCCCGCCCTCCTGGCCGCCGTCGGCGTGCAGCGGCACCAGCTCCACGAACGCGGGGCCGTCGCGGTGCAGGGCGATCGGTGCCTGCCCGGGGCGGTAGAAGTTGACGCCGGAGCACGAGGTCGGGATCGGGTAGGGCTCGAGCTCCACCCCGGCGAGGTCGCTGAGCCGGTCGAGCCGGTCGCGGTCGTGCACCAGCCGGCGCACCTCGGGCACCAGGTCCTGGACCCGCCGGAGATGGTCGAGCCCGAGGTGCCGCTCGCCCGCCTGTGCCTGCGCGGCCTCCGCGTGCAGCTCCCGGGCGCGGGCGAGGACGCTCTCCAGCCCCTCGTCGTCGTAGTCGTGGGTGTACCGGGCGAAGGCCAGGTCCGCGGCGGCCTCGGCCCCGCCGTCGCCGCCCGTCACCTCGGTGAGCGTCCGCCTCTCCAGCACCTGCATCGACGTCCCCCGTCCCCTCGGCGCCCCTGCCTGCGTGCGGCCCGGCTGCCCGCGGGGACGGGCGCGAAACCCGCCGTCCGGTTCGGCCGCTCGCCACACTCCGAGGGGCTGCGGAACGGGCCGGGTGGTGGGCGGATCCGCCCGGATCGGACCGGGTGACCCGGCGCCCGCGGCATGGCGGGCGGTGCGCGGGGTACGCGACGGACGCAGGGTGCCGTGCGCACCCGCGCTCGTCGTCCCGAGGAGGAAGTCCATGTCCGACCGGTCCGCGGAGCAGGGTCCGGGGCACGCCCCCTTCCCCTGGGTGCAGCTGGGAGCGCTGGTCCTCGGAGCCCTGCTGATGATCTACGGCTTGGTCGGGTTCTGGCCGGCCTTCTCGCCGCTCGGTGCCGACGGCCGCCAGCCGACGCTGCTCGGCCTCGAGGTCAATCCCCTGCGCAGCGCCCTGACCCTGGCGCTGGGCGTGATCGGGATGATCAGCGCGACGCGGATGTCCTCCGCGCGCGCGTACGGCTGGGTGCTCGCCGTGGTCAGTGCCGCGTTCGTGGTGTTCGGGATCCTCGGCGTCGCCGACCCGGCGGTCGACTGGCTGGGTATGAACACCCCCGCGATCGTGGTCGCCGGGGTGTTCGCCGTGCTGGGTCTGGTCCTGGCGCTCGGGCGCGTGACCCGGTCCTTCCCGGGCGGTGACCGGGAGGAACCGGCGGTGCACGGGGAACCGGCCCGGCGCGAGCGCCACTGACCATGCCGGGCCGACCCGTCGAGGCGGTGCCTAGCGGACCAGGTCCGTCGGCGCAGCCCGGCGGCCGCGCCGCGACCCGCGGTAGGCCCGCGCGCGCAGGTCGGCGAGCAGGGGCACCGGGCGCAGCCCCGGGAGCTGGTGCAGCACCGGGTCGAAGGCCACCGGACCGGTCCGCTCCTCGCTGAGGACGAGGGTGGCCACGGCCCGGGCGGCCGCCCCGAGGGGCGCCTCGACCAGGCGGAAGCGCAGCGAACGGGCCCGCACGGCGTCCGGCACCGCCCGCGGGTCCGCGGGCGGGTCCGGCTCGCGCGGCTCCGGCTCCAGCAGCAGCCGCATCCGGCCCGCGTCGGTGTCGTACGGCAGCAGGGTGCTGTAGGTCGCGGTTCGCCAGCCCCGGGCCGGCGCGAGCAGCACACCGCCCGCGGTCGAGGTGGTGAACAGCAGGTCGAGGGCCTCGCGCGCGTGGTCCGGCTCGACGCGCACGGCCACGCCGAGCAGGTCGGGCAGGTCGCGCGGCGTGCCGGCCCCCTTCGAGAGCCGCACGAGCACGCGGTGGGGGCCGAGGCCGAGGGCCTGCCCGACGGCCGACCCACCGTCGTCGATCTGCAGCTCGCCACCGAGCAGGACACCGCGGGGATGGAACGCGGGGGCCCCTCGCAGCCGGGCGAGGGCGCGGAACACCGTCCGGATCACATCCGGAGCGTGCCCGAACCGGACGGGCGGAAACCGGCGTTCCGGGCATGGTGCGGGCCCCCGGTGGTACGCGGTCGACGGGCCGGACGGGCGTGGCAGCCCCTGGACGGACCGAGGGGGGAGGTCGGGATGGTGTCGGGGAACCTCCGGAGCCTGACCCGCAGGTTGGGGCCTCCCGCGGCCGTGGCCGGCGCGGCGCTGCTGGTCCGCGGGTGTCTGGCGCTCACCGTCGACGCGGCCATGGCCGCGGTCGTCGGGCTGGTCGTCGGGACCCCGCCCGTCGCGGTGTGGTGCCTGCAGGCCGGGCCGCGGCGATCCGCGGGAGACGTCGTGCGGATCGTCGCGGCGACCGGCTCGGCGATCGTCGCGCTGGTCCTGGTCGCGCGGGGCGTGCTGGTCACGGTGCACGCCGGCGTCGGCGGGCTGCTGGCGACGGCCGCCCTGGCCCTCGTGCTGGGGCTCGTGCTCGGCGCGGTCCGCCGGTGGCGCCCGGTCCCGCCCGTCGGGGCCCGCCGCCCGGCGACGCACACGGTCCCGCTGGCCGAGCTGTGCCGGCAGTGGCGGCTGAGCTGCGGGCACCTGCAGCGGGCCGGCTCACCCGCCGAGCTCGATCTCGTCGCCTCCCTCCGGGCGGCCTACCTCGACGAGTTCGAGCGGCGTGACCCGGAGGGCTTCCGCTGCTGGACCCGGCACGACACCGCGGCCCGCTCCGATCCTTCGGGATGGCTGCGCGAGCGGCGCGCCGACGACCCGGCCGGCTGAGGGCGGTCGGCCCCGGGCGACGGCGTCCCGGACCCGCAGAGTCGGGCGGACGGACGCCGTCGGAACCGGGGGTGGGTTCAGGAGGAGAGGCCGAGCACCTGCGCGGGGCGGGCCAGCAGGCCGGGCAGCTGCTGGCTCGGCCGCTGCTGCTCGCCGTGCACCGCGTTCACGACCACCAGCGCGCCGGTGAGGGCCGGGACCAGCCACTGGCAGACGCGGAGCCGGCGCTGGGCCGCGCTCGTCGCCTCGGTCGTCTCCGGGCCGGGCTCGGTGGTGCCCTCGACGGGCTGGCCCTCGGCGGCCTCCAGCTTCTTGCCGAGCATCCGGCTGTAGGCGGTGACGGCGATGGCCGCCACGGTCAGGCCGGTCATCGCCGCGCTCGACGCGGCGACCCCCTTCTGCGCCGCGACCCGGCCCTTGTTGCCCCAGCCCACGCCGGTCGCCCCGACGAGGTGGGCGCCGATCGCCGCCAGGTTCACCGGGGTCCACCGGGCCCAGCCCGCGTTGGCGATGCGGAGCCGCTCGCGCGGGTCGGAGGCCTGCGCCGCCGCGCCGTTGACGGCGACGGCCCCGGCGAGGGTGCCGCCGAACCAGGCGGCGAGGCCGAGCTCGTGCAGGGTGCGGACGACGGTGTTGCGCTGGGTCATGGGGTTCTCCAGGACGTCGGGGGACGTGCGGGCCAGGTCCCCGCCCGGCTACCCGGCCCGCCGCGTCTCACACTGCGTGACGACGACGGCGCGGCCCGGGAAGCCGGGAGTCCCCGGTCGGGGCGCGGGATGGGTCAGGAGCGCACGCTGCCGGGGCCCGCGCCGCTCACGCTGCCGGGGCCGCCGGCGTCGTCGTCGGGCCCCTCCCCCGCGTCGCTCTGCGGGCCCTCCCCCTCGAGGATCTCGTCGCCGTGCAGGATCTCCTCGCCCCGCAGCACGGTGTCGTCGCCGTGATCAACCTGGTCACCGTGGTCGCCGTGCGTGGGCTCGTCGGGTCCGGTCATGCACCCGGCCTACCCCCTGCGCCCGGCCGGCAACCGGCGGAGGACCGCCGCCGCACGGCCGAACGGCCCTGCCGACGCCCTCCTCCGTCTCGCGATGCTGGCCGGATGCCGAACCCGGGCCCGTGGATCGACCTCGCGGCCGAGATGCTCCACGATCCGGAACCCCGTTTCCCGCTGGAGCGTGTCGTCGCGCAGTTGATGGAGTCCTTCGAGCTCGTCGGGTGCTCCTTCAACGACCGTCCGCCGGGGCCCGGCGTGCTCCGCCTGTGGCCGGACGACGGCTCCTTCGGCGGGCTGGACCGGGAGATCCGCGAGTGGACGGCCGCGTACGGCGGCTGGGAGCACCCGCTGCTGCGCTACTACTCGGCCACGGACGACGCCGAACCGGTCCACCTGGCCGACGTGCCGGACCGGTTCGCGGACCGGCGGGTCCGCGACGCCTGGCACGAGTTCGCCGGCCCGGGCGGCTTCGCCCACCAGATCCTGCTCCCCCTGGGCGTGCCCCATCCCCACCACCGCGCCTTCTCGATCGTCCGCGCGGATCCCTTCACACCGCAGGAGCAGACGTTCGCCCGGTCGGTGTGGCGGCTGGTCCGCGGGCTCGACCGGCAGGCCGCGGCCCTGGCCCGGGCGCACCGCGAGGTCGCGACCGAGGTGCGGCTGACCCCGCGGCAGACGTCCGTCCTCGTCCTGGTGGCCTGCGGCCTCACCGCCGGGACGGTGGCGCGCCGGCTCGCGATCACCGAACGCACCGTGCACAAGCACCTCGAGGCGGTCTACCACAGGATCGGTGTGCACGACCGCCTGGCGGCCGTGCTCTGGGCGCAGCGGTCCGGGCTCCTCACGGACGCCGGGCCCGCGGGCCGGGCGACCCCGCCGCCGGTGTCGCCCCGGGACGAACCGGTCAGGAATCGAGAAGCCCCTGGCCGGAGCCCGTTCGTAGCGTGACCGGTGTCGCCGTTCACCGACCCCGGCCGGACGCCCCGCAGGTCGCGGAGGAGCCGTCCGCCGACGAGGAGGCCCCGATGACCCGGAACACGTGGATCCGCCGGACCCACCGCTGGACGTCCCTCGCGTTCACCCTGACCGTCGTCGTCTGCTTCGCGGCCCTGGGCGGAGCACTGCCCGAGTGGGTGTTCTACGTGCCCCTGCTCCCGCTCGCCGTGCTGCTGGCCAGCGGTCTGTACCTGTTCGTGCTGCCGTACACCCGCCGTCGCCGCACCCGCCCGGTGGGCGAGCACCCGGCGACCTGAGGAGGCCCCGCCCCTAGGCGCCGACGGGCTTGAGGGGGTCGTGGCCGAGGCGCATGAGCTTGTGCCGCCAGGCCGCCTGGCCCGCGGTGGGCTCGAGGTCCTCGCGGCGCTGGGACAGCACCCGGTCGACGACGCGGCGCATGCAGTCGGCGTCCTCGGTGGTGAGGTCCGCGCGTCGCTTGCGGAGGATCGCCAGCACCTCGCGGCCGTTCGGGGTGCCGGCGTGGTCGGGCTCCACCTCCGCGTCGACGTCGGCGGAGTCGGTCCGCAGCCAGTCCTCCAGCTCCCGGGACGTCATGTTCACGACACGGTGGAACTCGTTCCAGAGGGCGTCGTCGACGTGTTCGGCCATACCCCGGGTCTACCCCGCGGTGCCCGGCTCACACGGGCGCCGGGGGGCGCGGCCGGCCCGGTTACGGTTTGCCGCGTGGCACTGCACCGGGGCCTGGCGTTGCTCGTCGCCGGGGCGTTCTTCATGGAGATCCTCGACGGCACCGTGCTCGCCCCGGCGGCCCCGCACATCGCGGCCGACCTGGGGGTCGCCCCGGTCGACGTCAACGTGGCGATCACCGCCTACGTGCTGACCCTCGGCGTCCTGATCCCGGTGAGCGGCTGGCTGGCGGACCGGTACGGGGCGCGCCGGGTGTTCTGCGCGGCGCTGGCGGTGTTCGTGCTGGCCTCGGCGGCGTGCGCGCTCGCGCCGAACCTCACCGCGCTCACCGCCGCGCGGGTGGCGCAGGGCGCCGGCGGGGCGATGATGGTGCCGGTCGGGCGGCTGGTCGTGCTGCGCACCACCGCGAAGGCGGATCTCGTGCGGGCCATCGCCTACCTGACCTGGCCGGCCCTGCTCGCCCCCGTGCTCGCCCCGGTCGTCGGCGGGGTGCTGGCCGAGTACGCCTCCTGGCGCTGGATCTTCGTGATCAACGTGCCGCTCGGGCTGGCCGCCCTGGCCGTGGCGCTGCGGATCGTCCCCGGCCTGCGGGCCGACAGCCCTCCCCCGCTCGACCGGGCCGGGTTCGCGCTCACCGCGGTCGGGGTCGCGGCGCTCGTCGTCGGACTGGAGGGGCTCGGCTCGGGCTTCTCCCCCGCGACGGTCATCGCCCTGGTCGTCGCGGCCGCCGGCCTCGCGCTGGCCGTGCGGCACCTGCTCCGGGCCGAACGTCCCCTCGTCGACCTGCGGATCCTGCGGGTCGCGACCTACCGGGTCACCGCGGCGAGCGGCTCGGTCTACCGCGCTGTGATCACCGCGATCCCTTTCCTGCTGCCCCTGCTCTTCCAGATCGGGTTCGGCTGGTCGGCGGCGCAGGCGGGCGCGGTGGTGATCGCGCTGTTCGTCGGCAACGTCGCGATCAAGCCCGCGACGACCCCGCTCATGCGCCGATTCGGGATCCGCACCGTACTGCTCGGCTCGATCGCGGTGGGCGCGGCCTGCCTGGTCGCGATGGCGTTCCTGCAGCCCACCACGCCGCTGCCACTGCTGGTGTCCCTGCTGCTGGTCAGCGGGGTCGCGCGGTCGACCGGTTTCACCGCCTACAACAGCGTGGCGTTCGCGGACGTCGAGGCCGGGCGGATGTCCCACGCGAACACGCTGCTGTCCACGCTGCAGGAGCTCGGCGCCGGCCTCGGCGTCGCGGTCGGCGCCCTGCTCGTGCGGCTCGGGCACGCGGCGGGCGGCGCGGTGCCGGTCGCGACCGGTGCGGCCGGGCCCTACCGCGTCGCGTTCGTGCTGCTCGCGGTGGTGCTCGCGCTCCCCGCGGTGTCGGCGCTGCTCCTCGACCGGACCGCGGGCGACGCCGTGACGGGACGCTGATCGACGGACCGGGGCCCGGTCAGGGCCGCCGGGAGGACAGGGCGAGGCCGGCGGGCTCGGACCGGACGACGACGTCGTCGAACCCCGCCGCCCGCAGGGCGCCGCCCACGGCGGCGGTGATCCGCGCCGGGGGTTGTGGCCCGGCGGGCCCGAAGCAGACGTGCAGGCGGCCGCCGGGACGGAGCGCGTCGCGGAGGACGGCGAGCTCCCGATCGGCGGACCGCGTCCAGAACACGTTGACGTTCACCGAGAAGGCGGCGTCGAACGACCCGGGCGGCAGGTCGAGGGCGGCGAGCTCGGCCGTACGGACCTCGAGGAGCCCGGCCGCGACGTGGTCCGCGTTGCGCCGCAGGGTCCGGTCCGTGGCGACCGCCGACCGGTCCACGGCGAGCAGCCGCGCGCCGCGCCGGCACACCAGGTCCGCCGCCACGCCCGGCCCCGGGCCGACCTCCAGGATCCGCTCGCCGGCCCGGGGATCCAGCAGGTCCACGGCCCAGGCGACACGCTCGGGAACGGGCACGTGGCCATCCTGCCGCGTCGGCGCAGGGTCAGGAGGTCTCGGCGGTCCGTCCGCTTCGCGCGCCCGAGTTGTCAGGGACGCAGCGGCATCGCGAGATCCCGCGGGAACCGGTCCGGCTCCGGCGATCAGGCTGCGAACAGGCCGGGGCGGCAGTCGCACGGATGCGACTGCCGCCCCGGTCCGTCACTCAGCGCCGGCGCATCCGGGTGAGCATCCCGCGCGCCCGCTCCCGGTTGCGTGGGTCGGCGGCGAGCCGCCGGCCCTGCTCGGTGAGCCGGCGACCGTTGGGGCTCTGCAGGAAACGCTTGACCTTCTCGACGATCGGCATGGGCCCCGGGTACCCCGCGACGCGCGGAACCACGCATCACGGGCGGAACCGGGCGTGCGTCACAGGACTCAGGTGCCGCAGAAGGTCCGGAAGGAGCCGAAGCTCGGCGGGGCCGGGAGCGCGTAGGCCTCGAGGCCGGGGCGCTCCTCGAACGGCCGGGCGAGCACGTCGAGCAGCCGGTCCAGCGGAGCGCGGTCGCCCGCCACGGCGGCCGTCAGCGCCTCGTCCACCAGGTGGTTGCGTGGCACGTAGACGGGGTTGACCCGGTCCATCGCCGCGGCGATCTCGGGTCCCGGACGGTCCGGCAGGAGCGCCCGCCACCGCTGCGCCCAGGCGTCGAAGCCCTCCCCCGCGAGCGCCCGCGCCGGCTCCGGATCACCGGCCACGGCGCGCGACAACGCCCGGAAGAACGACGTGAAGTCGACCTTCTGCTCCTGCAGCAGCGTCAACAGGTCGTCGACGAGGGCCTTGTCCTCGGCGTCGTCGGCCAAGCCGAGCTTGGCCTGCATCCCTGTCCGCCAGTGCCGCTCGTAGCGGTCGGCGAAGGACAGCAGCACGTCGGTCGCGGCCTTGATCGCGGCGTCGGTGTCCTCGTCGAGGAGCGGGAGCAGGGCCTCGGCGAACCGGGCCAGGTTCCACTGCGCGATCCCGGGTTGGTTGCCGTAGGCGTAGCGGCCGCCGTGGTCGATCGAGCTGAACACCGTGGCCGGGTCGTAGGCGTCCATGAACGCGCACGGGCCGTAGTCGATGGTCTCGCCCGAGATCGTCATGTTGTCGGTGTTCATGACGCCGTGCACGAACCCGACGAGCATCCACTGCGCGAGCAGCGCGGCCTGCGCCTCGACCACGCCCGTGTACAGGGCGAGGTACGGGTTGTCGGCCTCGGCCGCGGCCGGGTGGTGGCGGGCGATGGCGTGGTCGGCGAGCCGGCGGAGCAGGCCGGTGTCCCGGGTGGCGGCGGCGAACTGGAAGGTCCCGACGCGGATGTGGCTGGCCGCGACCCGGGTCAGCACCGCCCCGGGCTCCATCCGGTCCCGCACGACCTGCTCGCCCGTCCCGACGACGGCGAGCGCGCGCGTGGTCGGGATGCCGAGCGCGTGCATCGCCTCGCCGACGACGTACTCGCGCAGCATCGGCCCGAGCGGCGCCTTCCCGTCGCCACCGCGCGCGAACGGCGTCCGCCCCGAGCCCTTGAGGTGCAGGTCGCGGCGCCGGCCCCGGCTGTCGAGCACCTCGCCGAGCAGCAGCGCCCGCCCGTCCCCGAGGCGCGGGACGTACCCGCCGAACTGGTGCCCGGCGTACGCCATCGCCACGGACGCGGCGCCCTCCGGCTTCGCGTTCCCGGCCAGGACCGCGACTCCCTCGGGCGCGCGCAGCGCCTCGGCGTCGACGCCCAGCTCGGCGGCCAGCTCGTCGTTGAGCACGACGAGGGACGGCTCCGGGGCCCGTGCGGCCTCCCACGGCACGCACAGCTCGCCCAGGTCATGGACGTAGGAGTTGTCGAAGGTGAACAACGACCCGAGCGCGAGACTCATGGGTCCGAGGCTAACCCCGGCCCCGGCCGGGTGCCGATCGTGCGCGGCAGGATGCGACGCGGGATCGTCTGGGTGAACGGGACCTTCGGGGTGGGGAAGACGCAGGTCACCCACGAGCTGCGCCGTCGGCTGGGGCGCGGAGTCCGCGGCCGCCTCCCGAGGCTCAGTACCGCACGGCGCTCTGCAGGAGCGGCGGGTAGACCTCGGACGGCTCGCCGTCGACCGTGGTCCCGGCGAACTGGAGCATCGCCCGCAGCGCACCGTGCAGCGGAGCGGGGTAGTCCAGGACCGGTGCCGACAGCTCGTCGAGCAGGCTGCGCCGCTCCGCGGTCAGCGTGACGTCGAGTCCCGCCAGGTTCTGCTCGAGGTGCCCGAGCCGCCGCGCCCCGAGGATCGGCACGATGGTGCCGGGCCGGCTCCGCAGCCAGGCGAGGGCGACGGCGGCGGAGGTCGTGCCGAGCTCGTCGGCGACGGCCGCGACCGCCTCGATCACCTCGTACTCCCGCTCGCTCGGCCGCCCCACGAAGGCGGTGCGCGCGGAGTCGTCCACGGCGGCGCCGCGGCGGTACTTGCCGGACAGGAAGCCGTTCCGCAGCGGGCTCCACGGCACCAGCGCCAGGCCCTGGTCCTGCGCCAACGGGGCGATCTCGCCCTCGACGGTGCGGGCGAGCAGCGAGTACTCGACCTGCAGGGCGATCAGCGGCGTCCACCCCGCGAGGAGCGCCCGGGTCTGCGCCTGCGCGGTGACCCAGGCCGGCACGTTGGAGAAGCCGAGGTAGCGGACCTTCCCCGCGCGCACCAGGTCGTCGAGCGTCCGCATCGTCTCCTCGATCGGCGTGTGCCGGTCCCAGTTGTGCAGCCAGTACAGGTCGAGGTGGTCGGTGCGCAGGCGGCGCAGCGACTCGTCGAGCTGGGCGATGATCGACGACCGGCCCGCTCCCCCGCCGTTCGGGTCGCCGGGGAAGAGGTTGGTGAAGAACTTCGACGCGACGACGACGCGGTCCCGGCGCCCGGGCGCCGCGGCCAGCCAGTCGCCGAGGATCTTCTCGGAGTGTCCGTTCGTGTAGAAGTTCGCGGTGTCGACGAAGTTCCCGCCGTGGTCGAGGTAGACGTCGAGGATCTTCTCCGACTCCTCGACGCTGCACCCGGCACCGCCGGGGTCCTCGCCGAAGGTCATGGCGCCGAGCGCGAAGGGGCTGACCCGCAGCCCGGAGCGGCCGAGGGTCACGTAGTGGTCGAGCGGCACGGGAGCCTCCCGGGTCGTCGGAACGGTCCCGTCCAGGGAAGCCGCGGCGGGGTCCCGCGCGGTAGACCGATCCCGCTCGCCTCGTGCACGATCCGCTCGACCTCGGCGGGATCGGATTGCCGGGCTCGGTGCCCAGGTGCTTGCGTGTCGGCATGCGGGCACCCGGACTCCTCGCCGAGCTGTGCGAGCTGATCGACGCGCACGCGGGGCCGGACGTGACGACCGCGGTCGACGGGCTCCTCCTCGGCCGGGCCGACGGCGGCCCGGAGCCGGACCACAGCCTCACCGAGCCGTTGCTGGTGCTCATGGCCCGGGGCGGGAAGCGCCTGCTGCTCGGCGACCGGGTGCACGAGTACCGGGCGGGCGAGCTCCTGCTCGTCACCGCCACCCTCCCGGTGACCGGGCACTTCGTCGACGCGACGCCCGAGGCGCCCGCGCTCGCCATGGCGCTGGTGCTGCGCCCGTCCCTGATCGCGTCGCTGTCGCTGGAGGCGCCCGCCCCGCCGCGGTCGCGCCGGGACACCCCGCAGCCGGCGATCACCACCGGGCCGGTCACGGTCGAGGTGCTCGACGCCGCGGTCCGCATGCTCCGCCTGCTCGACCACCCGTCCGACGCGCCCGTGCTCGCCCCGCTGATCGAGCGCGAGATCCTGTGGCGGCTGCTGACCGGCCCGCAGGGCGGGATGCTGCGCCAGATCGGCCAGGCCCGCAGCACCCTCTGGCACGTCGGCCGGGCGATCGCCTGGCTGCGCGAGAACTACGCCGAACCCGTGCGCATCGAGGACCTTGCCGCCCGCTCCGGGATGAGCCCGTCGACCTTCCACCGGCACTTCCGCGCGATCACCGCCCTGAGCCCGATCCAGTTCCAGAAGCGCATCCGGCTGCAGGAGGCCCGCGCGCTGCTGGTCGGCCGGCCCGACGACGTCGCCGGCGTCGGGCACCTCGTCGGCTACGACAGCCCGTCGCAGTTCAGCCGGGAGTACCGGCGCCTGTTCGGCATGCCCCCGGGGCAAGACGCCGCGCGGCTGCGCACCGCGCCGCCGGACGGGGTTCGCCTGCCCTGACCCGTCCGAGCGTCACCTGGTCCAGGCGAGGTGGGCCCCGCGCCGGGCACCCCAGGCTGACGACCGTGACCAGGACCGGAGGGGTGGGCGGCGTCGCCCTGGCGACCGCGAGGGCGGCGGTGCTCCCGCTGGCGCTGGCACAGTTCGTCGCGAGCTACGCCGCGTCGAACATGAACGTCGCGATCACCTCGATCGCCGACGACCTCGGCACCTCGGTCACCGGGATCCAGACCACGATCACGCTGTTCACGCTGACGATGGCGGCGTTGATGATCCCGGGCAGCAAGCTCACCGACATCTGGGGCCGCAAGTTCTGCTTCCTGCTGGGCCTGGTCGTGTACGGGGCCGGTGCCCTGCTCGCCGCGTCGGCGCAGGGGCTGCCCCTGCTCATGATCGGCTACTCGCTCCTCGAGGGCGTCGGGTCGGCCTTGTTGATCCCGCCGATCTACATCTCATCACGGTGCTGTTCGACGACACGACCACCCGCGCCCGCTACTTCGGCGTGGTCAGCGGCGCGGCCGGGATCAGTGCCGCGGCCGGCCCGCTGATCGGCGGCCTCATCACCAGCTACGTCAGCTGGCGCGCGTCCTTCCTGCTGCAGGTCGTGATCGTGGCGGCGATCGCCTGGCTCGGGCGCGGCATCGTCGACCCGCCGCTGCCCGCGCGGCGCCCGGCCTTCGACTGGCTCGGGGCGGTGCTCTCGGCGCTGGGCCTGTTCCTCGTGGTGTTCGGCGTCCTGCAGAGCGGGGCCTACGGATGGGGCACGGCGACGCAGGACTACGCGATCGGCGGCACCGTGATCGTGCCCGCCGGCGGCGTGTCGCCGATGTGGATCTACGTCGGGCTCGGGGTCGTCGTCCTGGCCCTGTTCGCCGCCGTCGCATGGACGCGGGAGAAGAACGGCCGCACCCCGCTGGTGTCGGTCCGGCTGTTCGCCAACCTGACCTCGAACCTCGGCCTGCTGACCCAGAACCTGCAGTGGCTGGTCCTGCAGGGCGCCTTCTTCGTGATCTCCGTGTTCCTGCAGCAGGTCCGCGGCTTCTCGGCGATCCAGACGGGGCTGCTCCTGATGCCCGCGACGATCGGCCTGCTGCTGTCCTCGGCGGCCGCGCCCCGCATGGCCCGCCGGCACAGCCAGCGGCGACTGATCCGCTTCGGCTTCTTCGTCACCACGGTCGGCCTGGCCCTGCTGCTCGCCCTCGGCGGCACCCGGCCCAGCATCTGGAGCTTCGTCCCCGGCCTGTTCCTCATGGGCCTCGGCGTGGGGATCATGCTCACGGCCTCGGTCAACCTCGTGCAGTCGGCCTGGCCCGAGGAGGTCCAGGGCGACATCTCCGGCGTCTCCCGCAGCGTCTCGAACCTGGGCTCGTCGCTGGGTGTGGCGGTTGCCGGCTCGCTCGTCGCGGGCGCGATCCCCGGCGGGGGGCAGTACTTCTCGGCACTGGTCATCGTCGGCAGCTTCGCGGTCCTCGGGTGGATCGCGGCGCTGCTCATCCCGCGGAGGACCACGCGGTCGTGAGAGTCCCGAGGGGTTCTGGGAGACCACCGGGCGGTATGCGCTCCGCGAGCGCGGTCACGCCGCCGAGTCGCGACGCGTCGACGCATGATCGCTGTACCGGTGCGCCGGCGGCGGCCGCGACCACTATCGGCACAGCGGCTCGGCGATCATGGTCGCCCGGCGGCGCCAGGGTCGCGCCACCGCCACCGTGTTCGCCACCGGAGAAGCCGGCCTGCGCCACGTCGAGGTCATCGCCCGGCTGCTCGACAGCGGCCCCGCCCGCCGCCTGCCACCCGAGACCTGGGCCGGAGCAGAGGTCCAGCTTGCCGCCCAGGCCGCCGTCTGCACCCCTTCCGAGCTGCACACCTGGGGCACCCGCACCGTCCCGGACGGGCTGCGCCGGGCGGTCGCCCTCCGTGACGGCGGCTGCGCCTTCCCCGGCTGCGACCGCCCACCCTCCTGGTGCGACGTCCACCACGTGCGCGAATGGCAACACGGCGGACCCACCGCACTGGGCAACCACATGCTCTGCACGATCCACCACCGGCTGATCCACCACTCACACTGGCGGGTCCGCATGGCCGAAGGACTCCCCGAGTTCGTGCCACCGTCGTGGATCGACCGCAGCCGGACACCTCGCCGCAAACCTCCACCCCTGCTGCAACCGGTGGGGTGAGGCGGCTCCGCCGACGACTGCCAGGCCGGCGGCGCGCTCACCCCGCGGACCCAGATGTGGCCGGGATCGGACCGCGAAGCGGCGACCCCTGGGGCTCAGCGCGGCAGGTCCGCCCCGACCTGCTCCGCGACCATGTAGGCGGCGTACCAGTCCGGCCAGTCCGGGTCGGGCCGGCCCGTGCGCCGCTCGTGCTCGGCGTGCGCGGCCTCGGCCCGCCGCAGCGCGCCCGCCAGGTCCGCCGTCGAGGTGAAGGTCGTCTCGGCGATGTCGACGCGGCCCGGCAGGCGGGTCGTGACCTCCTGCAGCAGCCAGCGGTTGCCGTCGGGGTCGTGGAAGGTGGCGTAGGCGCGGTAGCTGTCGTGCCCGGCGCCGGGCTCGATCACCCGGCCGCCGGCGCCGCCGACCCCGTACTGGGCGCCCGGCTCCTCCGGTCGGAAGATCTCGGAGACCTCGACGCCGCGGGAGCGCAGCTCGTCCCGGGCCGCGGCGATGTCGGAGACGACCAGGTAGAGGTTCTGCGCCGAGCCGGGCGTCGCCGTGGTCATCGCGGTGCCGAACTGGATCGAGCACGCCGAGCCGGGCGGGGTGAACTGGACGCCGCGGAAGTCGTTGTCGAAGGTCATGTCGGCGTCGAGCCGCCAGCCGAGCCCACGGTAGAAGTCCTTCGCGAGGTCGACGTCCGAGACCGGGATGACGACCACCTCGAGCTTCAGTTCGACGGTCGCGAGATCCGCGGGCGGGCTCGCGTCCGTGCTGCGGGCGTCCGTCGTGCTCATGGCGGCCTCCTCGGGCACGGCGAGTGGTTCGCCGGGGGGTGGGATCGGGGGGTCGTCGCCTGCGGCCCCGGCGGGCCCCACCGTCGGGGCCGCAGGCCCGCGCGGCTAGGGCCGTCCGGCTCTGCGCGGACGGGCCCGTCGCTCCTGGAACGCCGCCGGGTCCCGTGACGACCTGTTCCGGACGGAGCTGCACGCGCCGTCGTCCGTCAGGGGTGAGGCCCCGGCGCGGCGACCGCGTGCAGGATCGGGGTGCGGCGACGGGAGGAACCCATGCGGACCCTGCTCAACATCATCTGGCTCCTGCTGTGCGGGATCTGGCTCGCGCTCGGCTACGTGCTCGCCGGCATCGTCTGCTGCGTGCTGATCGTGACGATCCCGTTCGGCCTCGCGTCCTTCCGGATCGCCGACTTCGCCTTGTGGCCCTTCGGCCGCGAGCTGGTGCGGCGGCACGACGCGGGGGCGCCCTCGGCCATCGGCAACGTCATCTGGATCATCTTCGCCGGGTGGTGGCTGGCGATCGCGCACCTCGTCACCGCGGTCGCGCTGGCCATCACGATCATCGGGATCCCGCTGGCCCTGGCGAACCTGAAGCTGATCCCGGTGTCGCTGGTCCCGCTGGGCCGGGTCATCGTCGACAGCCGGTCGGCGCAGGCCGTGGCGCCCTGACGGGCCCTGATCACCCCGCCGGCGACGACCTCAGGGCCGCCGGGGCGTGGCCGCGTCGGTGAGCGACGGCCCCAGGTCCCCGCCGATGTGCGCCACCCGCGGTGCGAGCGAGCGCTGCAGCGCGTCGGCCTTGGCGGGGTCGTCCGTCTGGGCCGCGGCGATGGCCTGGGTGACCCTGGACGCGCCGATGATCTTCGCGCCCTGGTTGACCCCCTCGGCCACGGCGCTCGCGCCGAGGATGATGCCCATCCATGTGATCAGCTGTCCGCGGAGGTCGCTGCCCCCGAGGAAGCCCGACGGCGCCGTCGCGAGGCCGATGACGAGGATGACGATCGGCAGCGACGCGGCCACCCGCAGCGTGTCGAAGACGATGACGCCGAAGACGAACGAGGCGAGGGCGAGCCCGCCGATGGCGAGCGTGAACCTGAGCTCGGGCGCGTACGGCACCACCGCGAAGAAGGCCGAGAACAGCAGCCAGTCCAGCAGCAGGACGTAGGCGACGACGCACACCGCGGCGAGCCGGCCGATCCTCCCGGCGCCGACCGCCAGCAGGGAGAGCGAGAGGCCGAACACCGCGATCCCGACGAAGAGCCACCCGAAGTGCGCCGGCGCCGGCGCGACCGGCGGCTGCGGCAGGCTGTACACGGTCACCCAGTAGGTCAGGGCGACGAAGACGGCGACGGCCGTCCGGCCCGTCAGGAACGTGGTGGCGGCCGCCGGGCGCTTCCCGTCCCCCGACCCGTCACCGGTGGCGGGGATCGGCGGGCCGGCCACGTCCGGCGCCGGGACGGGCTGGTCGACCTGCTGCGCTGCTCCCGTCATCGCTCCCCCTGAGCATGGGACGGCAGGACGCTGACACGCTCGCAGGGTGCAGCCGAGGTGTTACCAGGCGCACGCGGGCTCGGTACGGTCGGGCGATGGCTGACCTGGGCGCGACCGCGAGGGCCGGGACGGGCGCACGGGAGGTCGCCGCGCGGACGGGCGAGGCCGCCGCCGCGTGGCTGGACGCCCTCGACCCCGCGCAGCGGGCGACGGCGAGCGGGCCCACGCCCACCGCGCAGGAGGAGACGGACGCCGAGCGGCGGCGCTGGTTCTACACCCCCACCGACCACGGCGGCCTGACGATGCACCAGCAGCGACCCGCCCAGCAGCGGGCCGCGATGCGGCTGGTCGCGTCCGGCCTGTCGACCCCGGCCTACGTCACCGTCTCGACGACCATGGGCCTGGAGAACGTGCTCGACCACGCCGAGGGGTTCGTCGCCCGGTTCGACCGGGAGCGCGGCCGCGACCCGGGGATGTTCTACCTGCGGGTGTTCGGCGACCCGACCGGGTCGGGCCCGTGGGGGTGGCGCTTCGGCGGGCACCACGTCTCGCTGAACAACCTGGTGGTCGACGGCGCGCTCGTCGCCTGCACGCCGTGCTTCCTCGGCGCCGACCCGGCGCGGTCCGCCCTGCTCGGCGGGGCCGAGCTGCGCCCGCTCGCCCGCGTGGAGGACCTGGCCCGGGAGCTCGTCCGGTCGCTGCGCCCGGAGCTCGCCGCGCGGGCGACGCTGCTGCCGCGGGCGCCGTCGGACATCGTCGCGGGCAACCGCACCCGGGTCTCCGAGGGGGACCGGGTGATCCCGCTCGCCGGCATCTGGCGCGGCCGGTTCGCCGACGACGACGAGCAGCAGCGCCTGCAGGCCGCGAGCGACGCCATCGACGAGGCGAGCGGGCTCGACGGTGCCGACCACGAGGCCGTCGCCATCACCGCGGCCCCGAAGGGCCTGCCCGCCGCCGAGCTCGACGCCGGCCAGCGCGAGCTGCTCCGGGCCCTGCTCGGCACCTATCTGGACCGGGTTCCCGCGGAGGTCTCACCGCTCGCGCGCTACGACGACGACCACGCGCTCGACCAGGTGCACGTCGCCTGGGCGGGGCCGACCGCCGCCGGCGAGCCGCACTACTACCGGCTCCAGGGCCCGCGGCTGCTGGTCGAGTGGGACAACACCCAGCGCGGGGCCAACCACGCCCACTCGGTCTGGCGCGACCCGACCACGGATTTCGGCATCGACGTCCTCGGCGCGCACCTGGCCCGCGACCACGAGGGACGGGTCACCGGGCCGACGTGACGATCACCGTCGACGGGCGGGCGGCGTCCTCGAAGGTCCCCGTGTCGGGCGATCGGGGGCGGGCGCGCCGACGCACCGCGCGGCGGCCGCGCGGACCACCTGCACGACAGCGGAGGCGGACATGACCAGCTCTGACGACATCTCTGACGGCATCATCTCTGACGGCATCGCGTCCCGGCTCGCGTCCGGGGCCCCCGGCGCCGTGCTCGACGAGACCCGGCGGCGGGCCGAGGAGCTCGCGCACCTGGGTGCCTTCCTCGCGCTGAGCGACCGGCCCGACCAGGCACGGGACGACCGGGAGCGCGCCGCGGGCCCGCTCGCCGGCGTCCCGGTCGCGGTGAAGGACAACATCGACACCGCCGATCTCCCCACCACCGGCGCCACCGCGGCCCTCGCGGGCTCGCGTCCGGCGCGGGACCACGTCGCCGTCGCCCGGTTGCGCGCCGCGGGCGCGGTCGTGGTGGGCAAGACCAACCTGCACGAGCTCGCCTTCGGGATCACCTGCAACAACGCGCACACCGGCCCGGTCCGCAACCCGCACGATCCCGACCGGATCGCCGGCGGGTCGTCCGGCGGGTCCGCGGTGGCCGTCGCGACCGGCGTCGTGCCCGTCGCGCTGGGCAGCGACACCGGCGGCTCGATGCGTGTCCCCGCCGCCCACTGCGGGGTCGTCGGCTTCCGGCCCACCGTCGGCCGCTGGGGCTCCGGGCGGGTCGTCCCGCTCTCCTCGACCCGCGACACCGTCGGGGTGTTCGCCCGCACCGTCGCCGACGCGGCGCTCGTCGACCGCGTGGTCGTCGACGCCGCCACCGGGACCGCCACCGTGGCCGCCGCCGGGACCGCCACCGACGCCGTTCCCGACCGCCCGGAACCGGACCGGCTCCGGCTGGGGATCCCGCGGACCGGGTTCTGGGAGGACCTGGACCCGGACGTCGACCGCTGCGCCGCGGAGGTCCTCGACCGGCTCGCCGACGCCGGCGCCGAGCTCGTCGAGGTCGACCTCGCCGCGCACGAGCTCGACGCACGCTGCGGCTTCCCGATCGTGCTGTACGAGGTGGTCCGGGAGCTCCCCGGCTACCTCGCGGGCCTGCCCGGCCCGCACCGGGAGCTGCGCCTCGACGAGGTCGTCGAGCAGGTCGCCTCACCGGACGTCCGGGCCCTCCTGGAGGCCGCGACGGCCGAACCGGTGCCCGACGACGCCTACCGCGTCGCCCTCGCCGTGCGTGACGACCTGCGGAAGGCGTACACGACGGCGCTGGGCGGTCCGGACGGGCGGCGGCTCGACGCCCTCGTCTACCCGACGGTGCCGCTGCCGCCCGCCCCGCTCGGCCACGACGCGACCACCCCGCACAACGGTCGCGACGTGCCGGTCTTCCTCACGAACGTCCGCAACACCGCGCCCGGCTCGGCGGCGGGGATGCCGGCGGTCTCGCTCCCGGCCGGCCGCTCCACCACCGGGCTGCCGATCGGGATCTCGCTGGAGGGTCTGCCCGGGGAGGACCGCGCACTGCTCGCCGCCGCGCAGCGGGTCGAGGCGACGCTGCGCCAGGTCGGCCGGACCTGACGCGCCCCGGGACGCAGGGCGGGTCAGCCCCGGCGCACGCCCCCGGACCGCTGTCGCAGCGCGCCCACCGCCCGGTCGCGCAGCTCGTCGGCGGCCTTGATGCCCGTCTGCACGAACGGGACGAGGTCCCGGATCAGGTCCATGACGGCGGCCGCGACGTCCTCCCGTCGCGGCGACCGCGCGGCCCACGCCCTCGGCATCAGCGCCATGCTGTCCACCCCCTCGGTTCGGAGGTGCAGTCAACCCCGGGAACCACCCCGGGCGCCATCCCTGGGCGCGATCTCGCCCGGTGTTCACCGGGACGTCGGGTCGGCGCCATCCGACCCCGGGGTCCGGATCCCTCCCGGCCGGCGGCGGGGACTGCCACACTGGTCCGCTCCACGAGGCCCGCGCGGACGGGCGGGTGAGGTGAGGGCATGGCGGAGGAGCGTCCCCGACCGGAGCGCCCGGCCGCCGGTGTGGAGGCGGCCCGGTGACCGCCGCGCAGGCGCACGGCGCCCTGCAGCGGCTCGCGGTCGCCCTGCTCGGCGCCGTCACGCCCGAGGCGATCGGGCGGGTCGCGGTCACCGTGTCGGTCGAGCTGCTCGACGCGGACGCCGGGGTGCTCTACGAGCGCGCCGATCCCCGCACGCTGAACTCGCTGTTCAGCACCGGGTGGCCCGCCGAGCTCGAGGCGCGGTACCGGCGCCTCGAGCTGCACCGGGGCCGTCCGCTGTCCGACGCCGTGCTCGGCGGCACCCCCGTGTGGCTCGAGGACGCGCGGGACTGGCGGGCCCGGTACCCCGAGATGGCGCCGATCGGCACGTCCGGCGACCGCGAGGCCTCGGCCTGCCTGCCGTTGCGGGTGGAGGACCGCGACCTCGGCGCGATCGTGTTCAGCTTCGACACCCCGCACACCTTCCCGCCCGAGGAGCGGGCCTACCTCGAGGCCGTCGCCGCGCTGTGCGCGCAGGCGCTGGACCGCGCCCGGCTGCTCGTGGTCGAGCGGCACGCCCGCGCCCTGGCCGAGCGGCAGCGCGACCGCATGGAGTTCCTCGCGCGCACGGCCCGGCTCATGGAGGCCCCGCTGTCGGTGGAGGAGCGGCTGCAGCGGCTCGCCGACCTGGTGGTGCCCGAGCTGGCCGACTGGTGCGCGGTGCACCGGGTGCGCGAGGACGAGGTGGAGCAGGTCGCCGTCGCGCACGAGGACCCGGCCCGGGTCGACTTCGTGCTGCGGCTGCAGGAGCGCTACCCGCCGGACCCCGCGGCCCGCGGCGGGGCGGTCGAGGTCAGCCGCAGCGGCACGCCGGCGTTCTTCCCGGACATCCCGGACGAGCTCCTCGTCGCCGGGGCCGTCGACGAGGAGCACCTGGAGCTGATCCGCTCGATCGGGATGCGCTCGGCGGTCGTGGTGCCGCTGGTGGTGCGCGGGCACAGCCTCGGGGCGCTCACCCTGGTGCACGCCGAGTCCGGCCGGCGCTTCGACGAGCTCGACCTCGCGTTCGCCCAGCGCCTGGCCGGCACCGCGGCCGTCGCACTGGACAACGCCTGGCTCTACGAGCAGCAGCGGCGGATCGCGCACACCCTTCAGGCCGCGCTGCTGCCGACGGTCCTGCCCTGCGCACCGGGGCTGCGGCTGGCCGCCCGCTACCGGCCGCGGACCGACGAGCGCAGTGACGTCCAGGTCGGCGGCGACGTGTACGACGTCGTGGCCGCACCGCAGCCCGGCCGGTGGGCGGTGCTGGTGGCCGACGTGTGCGGCAAGGGCCCGGACGCCGCCGCCCTCACGGCGCTGATCCGGCACACCGTGCGGGCCGAGGTCGCGCACGGGTTCGGCCCGGTCGAGGCGCTGCACCGGCTCAACGACGCGATGCTGCGCGAGGCGCGGGACGCGCGGTTCGCGACCGCCGCGCACGCGCACCTCGACGTCGAGGAGGACGGCGGGGTCGCGGTGCGGCTGGCCGGGGCGGGACATCCACCCGCGCTGGTGCGCCGGGCCGGAGCCGCCGGAGGGAGCGCCGGGATGGTCGAGGCCGATGTCGAGGCGGAGGTCGAGGCGAAGGTCGAGGTCGTGCCCACCTCGGGCACGGTGCTCGGCGTGTTCCCCGATCTCGCGCTGCGCGAGACACCGCTCCGGCTGGACCCCGGGGACATACTGGTCCTGTACACCGACGGGGTGACGGAGGCCAGGGGCGTGGACGGCTTCTACGGCGTGGAGCGCGTGCGGGCGCTGGTCGGCGCCCCGGGCCCGTGGACCGCGGACTCCCTCGCCGACGCGCTGCTCGCGGACGTCGTGGCCTTCCAGCAGGGCACGCTGCGGGACGACGTGGCCCTGCTCGTCGTGGAGGTCGCGCCGTGACCGCGCTCCCGGGCACCGTGGAGGTGGTGCTCGACGGCGAGCTGGACATCTCCACCTTCGGCCGGGCGCTGCGCCGGGTCGAGGCGGCCGAGGACGGCGCGCCCGGGCTGCTCGTCCTCGACCTCTCGCAGCTGGAGTTCGTCGACTCCTCCGGGGTACGGCTGGTCCTCCTCGCCGAGGAACGGGCCCGCGCCGAGGGGCGCCGGGTCGCGGTGCGGCTGGGCTCGGGGCCCGCACTGCGCGTGTTCCAGGCCCTCGGCCTGGTGGAGAAGCTGGAGGTGCTGCCGCCGCCCCCGGTCGGCGAGCCCACCCCCAGACGCACCTGACGACCACCCCGGGAGCAGCGATGACCCGGCACCACCCACCGCCGACGGGCAACACGAGGTCCCTCGAGGCGGACATCGTCCGGGACCTCCGGTCGACGACCTCCTACAGCTCCTACCTGTGCCTCGACCGGCTGCTCGACGCCCAGCACCCGCGGAGCCGGCCGCCCCACCACGACGAGATGCTGTTCATCATCCAGCACCAGACGTCCGAGCTGTGGCTCAAGCTCGTCCTGCACGAGCTGCGCGCGGCGATGCGCAACATCGCGGCGGACGACCTCGCCCTCGCCCTCAAGCAGCTCGCCCGGATCAAGCACGTGCAGCGCACGCTCACCGACCAGTGGTCCGTGCTCGCCACCCTGACCCCGGCCGAGTACGCCGAGTTCCGGCCCGTGCTCGGCCCGTCGTCGGGCTTCCAGTCCCACCAGTACCGGGCGGTGGAGTTCGCGCTCGGCAACAAGAACGCCGACATCATCGAGGTGTTCGCGCACGACCCGCCCGCCCGCGCGCTGCTCCGGGAGCTGCTCGAGGCGCCCAGCCTCTACGACGAGTTCCTCCGCTACCTCGCCCGGCGGGGCCACGCGGTCCCGGTGCATCTCCTCGAGCGCGACGTCCGCCGGGCGCACACCTTCGACCAAGGGCTGGTCGAGGTGTTCCGGCGGATCTACGAGGCGGCGCACGACCACTGGGCCGAGTACGAGACGTGCGAGGAGCTGGTGGACATCGAGGAGAACTTCCAGCTGTGGCGCTTCCGCCACCTCAAGACCGTCGAGCGGACGATCGGGTTCAAGCGGGGCACGGGCGGGTCGAGCGGGGTCGCGTTCCTGCGGGAGGCCCTGTCGCTGACCTTCTTCCCCGAGCTGTACGCCGTGCGCACCGAGATCGGGCGGTGACGCGTGGCCCCGGTGACGGACGTCCACACCCACTACGTCCCGCGGGGCTGGCCCGCCCTGCCCGGCGCGGGCGCCCGGCCCTCGTTGCGGGTCGACGGCCCGGCCACCGCGACGATCATGCTCGGCGAGCGGCCGTTCCGGCGGATCACGGACTCGGCCTGGAACGCCGACGTCCGGCTCGCCCACATGGACGCGCACGGCGTGGACCGGCAGGTCCTCTCGCCCACCCCGGTCTTCTTCTCCTACGAGCAGGAGGCGGACGCCGCGTCCCGCACCGCCGCCGTGTTCAACGACCTGGCGCTGGAGATCGCGGCCGAGGCGCCGGACCGGTTGCTGCCCTTCTGCCAGGTGCCGCTGCAGGACCCGGACGCCGCGTGCCGCGAGCTGGACCGCGCCGTGGCGGCCGGGCACGTGGGCGTCGAGATCGGGAACCACGTCGGCGACCGCGACCTGGACGACGTCGGGATCGGGACGGTCCTGCAGCACGCCGCAGCGCTCGGGGTCCCGGTGTTCGTGCACCCCTGGGACATGCCGGTGTCGCCGCGGACCACGCGCTGGATGGCGCAGTGGCTGGTCGGGATGCCGGCCGAGACGCACCTGTCCGTGCTGGCGATGGTGCTGGGCGGGGTGTTCGACCGGATCGGCCCCGGGCTGCGGATCTGCTTCGCGCACGGCGGCGGCTCGTTCCCGTTCTGGATCGGCCGGATGGACAACGCCTGGCGCGAGCGGCACGACGTCGTGGGCACCTCGGCGCTGCCGCCCTCGGGCTACCTGGACCGCTTCTGCGTCGACTCCGTGGTGTTCGACGAGCGGGCGCTGCGGCTGCTGGTCGACACGATGGGCCCGGAGCGGGTCCTGCTCGGCACGGACTACCCCTACCCGCTCGGCGAGCAGGCCCCGGGGTCGCTGGTCCGCGGCGCCGCCTTCCTGACCGAGGCGCAGCGGGACCTGCTGCTGGGCGGCAACGCCGAGACCTTCCTGGGCCTGCGCGCCCCGGTCGGCGAGGCGGCCCCGTGAGCGACCCCGTCAGCGACCCCGTCAGCGACCCCGTCAGCGACGCCGTGAGCGACCCCGTGACTGACCCCGTGAGCACGGTGCTGCGGCCGGTCGACGAGGCGCACGCCCTGCACCTCGACGCGATCGACCCGCTGCCCGCGCGTCGCGCCGACTTCCACGTCCCTCCGGCCACCGCGGGCGACCACGCCGAGGCCGCCTACCTGGCTGGCAACTCCCTCGGCCTGCAGCCCCGCGCCGCGCGGGCGGCGCTCGAGCAGGAGCTGGCGGACTGGGCCCGGCTCGGTGTCGAGGGCCACCTCGAGGCCGCGCGGCCGTGGAAGCCCTATCACGAGTTCCTGCGCGACGGGGCCGCCCGGCTCGTCGGCGCCCTGCCGGCGGAGACCGTCGTGATGAACTCGCTGACGGTCAACCTGCACCTGATGATGATCAGCTTCTACCGGCCGACCCCGGAGCGGTACGCGATCGTCGTCGAGGACTCCACCTTCCCGTCGGACTCCTACGCCGTGCAGAGCCAGGCCCGGCTGCACGGGCTCGATCCGGCCGGGTCGGTGATCCGGCTGCGTCCGCGCCCCGGCGAGGACTGCCTGCGCACCGAGGACGTGCTCGGGTTCCTGCGCGCCGAGGGTCACCGGGTCGCGCTGCTGCTGCTCGGCGGGGTCAACTACCTCACCGGCGAGCTGATGGACATCCCGGCGATCACCGCGGCGGGGCGGGCGGCGGGCGCCGTCGTCGGCTGGGACCTGGCCCACGCCGTCGGCAACGTCCCGCTGCGGCTCCACGAGTGGGGCGTCGACTGGGCCGCCTGGTGCCACTACAAGTACGTCAACGCCGGGCCCGGCGCGGTCGCCGGCTGCTTCGTGCACGAGCGGCACCTCGCCGACCGGACCCTGCCGAAGCTCCAGGGCTGGTGGGGCACCGACCCCGCGACGCGGTT
Organism: Pseudonocardia yuanmonensis; assembly: GCF_039542425.1. Lineage (NCBI taxonomy): Bacteria > Bacillati > Actinomycetota > Actinomycetes > Pseudonocardiales > Pseudonocardiaceae > Pseudonocardia > Pseudonocardia yuanmonensis. Next base: position 73,944 of record NZ_BAABIC010000010.1, on the reverse strand, counting down.
CGCGATGGGACCGGACGTCGACCCCGTCGACACCGCGGACTCGTGGCAGCTGTCCAACCCGCCGATCCTCGCGATGGTGCCAGTCCTGGTCTCCCTGCGGCTCTTCGACGAGATCGGGATGGCGGCCCTGCGGGAGCGCAGCATCCGGCTCACCGGCTACCTCGCCGCACTGCTGGACACGGTGTGCCTGGAGCTGCCCGCCCGGGTGATCACACCCGCGGACCCGGAGCGACGGGGTTGCCAGCTCTCGGTGCGGGTGTCCGGGGTCGACGCCGAGGAGGTCCGGGCCCGGCTCCGCCACGAGCACGGGGTGATCGCCGACGCCCGCCGGCCGGACGTCGTCCGGTTCGCGCCGGTCCCCCTCTACTGCACGCACCACGACGCCTGGCGGGCCGCGACGGCGCTGGCGGCCGTCCTGTCGTCCGGTCCCCCGTCGTCCCGTCCCCCGTCGTCGGCCGGGGAGGCCCGCGATGCCTGAGCCGACCTGGGCCGGAGCGCCCGTGGAGTCGGTCGCCGTGGTGGGCGCCGGGCTGGCCGGCTGCCTGCTCGCGGCCTTCCTGGGCCGGCGCGGCATCGCCGTGGACCTCTACGAGCGGCGCGCGGACCCGCGCACCGCCGGTGCGGAACGCGGCCGCTCGATCAACCTCGCGATCTCCGCGCGCGGGCTCGACGCGCTCGACCGGGTCGGGCTCGCGGAGCAGGCGCTGGCCGAGGCCCTCCCGATGCGGGGCCGGACCCTGCACCCGGTCCGCGGTGCGCTGGGCTTCCAGTCCTACTCCGCGGACGGCACCCGTGCGATCAACTCCATCGGCCGGGCCCGGCTCAACCACGCCCTGCTGGACTGCGCGGAGAAGACCCCGGACGTCACGCTGCACTTCGAGCACCGGCTGACCGCCGTCGACCCGGCCACCGGCACGCTCACCTTCGCCGACGGCGGCACCCGACGGGCGGACGCGGTGATCGGGGCCGACGGCGCCTGGTCGGCCGTCCGCCGGTCCGTCCAGTTCAGCGAGGGGTTCGACTTCCGGCAGGACTTCCTCCCGCACGGCTACAAGGAGCTCACCATCCCGCCCGCCCCGGACGGCGGGTTCGCGCTGGACCCGGGCTCGCTGCACATCTGGCCCCGCGGGTCGTCGATGATGATCGCCCTCCCGAACACCGACCGCTCCTTCACCTGCACCCTGTTCTGGCCGAAGGAGGGGCCGGGCGGGTTCGCCGCGCTGGACACGGCCGACGCGGTACGGCGGTACTTCGCCGCCCACTACCCGGACGCCGTGCCGCTGATGCCGACGCTCGCCGAGGACTTCCTGCACAACCCGGTCGGGTCGCTGGTCACGATCCGCTGCGCGCCCTGGGTGCGCGGCCGGGTCGCGCTGCTCGGCGACGCCGCACACGCCATCGTCCCCTTCTTCGGGCAGGGTGCGAACTGCGCCTTCGAGGACTGCGTGGAGCTCGACCGCTGCCTCGACGAGACCGGCGGCGACCTGGCGGTCGCGCTGCCGCGCTACCAGGACCGGCGCAAGGCGAACGCCGAGGCGATCGCGGACATGGCCCTGGACAACTTCGTCGAGATGAGCGACCGGGTGAACTCGCCGGTGTTCCGCTGGACCACGAGGGCCCGGCACGCCCTGGAGCGCGTCGTGCCCGGGTACGTGTCGCGCTACGAGCTCGTCTCCTTCACGACGCTGCCCTACGCCCGGATCGAGGGGCGCATCCGCCGGCAGGACCGGCTCGCCGCCGGGCTCACCACCGCGGTCGTCGGGGGGCTCGCCGCGCTGGCGTCCCGGAGGGGGGCCCGGTCGTGAGCGGCGACGCCTTCCTGGTCCCGGGCCGGGCCCGCCCACGCGGCCGGTACCCGCACGCCCGCCGCGCCGGCGACTTCCTCCACGTCTCCGGGACCAGCAGCCGCCGCCCGGACGGCTCCTTCGCCGGCGCCGAGGTCGACGAGTTCGGCACCACGGCCCTGGACATCCGCGTCCAGACCCGGGCGGTGATCGAGAACGTCCGCGAGATCCTGCAAGCCGCCGGGGCCGGGCTGGAGGACCTGGTCTCGGTCACCACCTACCTGGTGAGCATGAACGACTTCGGCGGCTACAACGAGGTCTACGCCGAGTTCTTCGACGAGTCCGGCCCCGCCCGCACCACCGTCGCCGTGCACCAGCTCCCCCATCCCCACCTGCTGATCGAGATCTCCGCCGTGGCGTACCGCCCCGTACCGGGACCCGTACAGGAAGAGGACACATGACCGGGATCAGCGAGCCCGTCCGCTTCGACGGCTGGGTCGACGAGCACCGCCACCTGCTGCGGCCGCCGGTGGGCAACAAGCAGCTGCACGAGGGGGCCGAGGACCTGATCGTCATGGTCGTCGGCGGGCCCAACCAGCGGCAGGACTACCACGTCGACCCCTACGAGGAGTGGTTCTTCCAGATCAAGGGCGACATCCACGTCCACCTCGTCACCGACGAGGGTCCGCGCACGGTGCACATCCGGGAGGGCGAGTCGTGGCTCCTCCCGGCCGGCGTCCCGCACTCGCCGCAGCGTCCGCAGGAGGGCTCGATCGGCCTCGTCGTCGAGCAGGTCCGCAAGGCCGGGACGCTCGAGAAGTTCCAGTGGTACGCCCACACCGCAGACTCGGCGACCCTGGTGCACGAGGTCGAGCTGCAGGTCACCGACATCCGGGCGGACCTGCCGCCGGTGTTCGCCGAGTTCTACGAGAAGACCCTGCCCACCTTGCGGGACGCCGACGGGGCACCACTGTCCCGCGCGGCCCTGTCCCCGGTCACCGCGGTCCCGGATCCCCGGGGCGCGGAGACCGCGACCACCTGAGGTGACACGCGTCGCAGAGCGCGCCGAACAAGGGTTCAGGACGCCGTGGAGGGGGAAGGGACGGAGCCGGTGGTGCGGCCGGGGCACCACCGGGTTGTTGAGCCGACAGCAACTGGAGCGGGGCCGATGCTGGAACAGATCAGTGCGACGACGACGCAGCAGGTGACCTCGGGTCTCCCGCCGGGCAGATCGGGCTACACCGTGACGGCGAACGCCCTGGTGTGGCGGCTGGACGCGGCGGACGTCTCCGCGCTCCCGACGGACCAGGTCCGCGGGCTCCTCGCGGAGTGGCTGCGGGCCGCCGACTGGCCGCGTGCGCATGCGGCGCTGATCGTGAAGGCCGTGACCGAGGCCGTCCGCGTGCTGCAGCAGTGCCGGGGCCCGCTCCCGCCGACGTCCGGAACGGGCGGGTTGCGGATCGAGACGATGGCGCTCCACGACGACCGGACCCGGCGGCTGCGGATCGTCGTCGCCGACGGCGGGGCCGGCGCCGGGACGGGTGTCGACCGGGCCGGGCCGGACCTGGCGCCGCTGCGGGAGCTGGTGGACGAGGTGGCCGTCGGCCCGGACGCGGTGATCACGATGCTGACCCGCGTCGTGCCGAAGTGGTGAGCCCCCCGCCGCAGGTCGTGGGGGCGTGCAGGTAATCCTTCCGAGATCGGCTCCGAGCATGGCCGCATGGTCTCGTGGCTGGCGGACGTCCCCCTCGCGCTCCTGACGGCCGCGATCTTCCTCGTGCTGTACGGGGCGGCGGCGGTCGTCCTCCTCGTCCTGCACCTGGTGCGCAGGAGCGGCCACGAGGCGGCGCTGGGCCCGCTGAGCCCGGGATTGCTCTCCCCGATGGGACTGATCTTCGGCCTGCTGGTCGGGTTCCTCGTCGCGGACGTCTGGGCCGACCGCGACCAGGCCGCCGGTGCCGTCAGCGAGGAGGCGAGCGCCCTGCGCGACGTCGACCTGCTGAGCAGTACGTTCCCGGCCGAGCAACCGCAGATCCGGCAGCTCGTGCGCGACCAGATCGACGCCTACGTCTCCGCCGAGTGGCCGCAGATGTCCGGCGGACGGGCCACGCTCACCGTCGCCCCCGCCCGGCTCGTGGAGGTGCAGCGGATCGTCCTGGCCCTGCCGATCGGCACGGACGGGCAGCGGGTGGCCCAGGACCGCCTCGTCACCTCGGTCGACCGGGCGCTGGAGGCCCGGCGCACCCGGCTCGTGCTGAGCAACTCCGCCATCGACCCCCTGCGGCTGATCGCGCTGTTCCTGGTGGCGGCGGTGACCCTCGCCGCGATGGGCTGCGTGCAGGCCGACCGGTTGAGCCGCGCCGCCGCCTCGCTCGCGCTCCTCGCGACCGCCATGGCCGTCGCCCTCACACTGCTCGTCGCCCAGGGCGCCCCGTTCACGGGCTACTTCGCGATCCGGCCCGATCTGCTGGTGCAGGTGCGCCCCGCACCCTGACCGACCCGGGTTCCCGGGCCGGGCCCAACACCGCCCGCCCCCGGGACCTTCGACGCTGGTGGGAGCGGCGCCACGGGCCGACGCTCCGGGCACGTCGCTGCCGCACGGCCGCCTGGTCGACCCCGGAGGAGCCCCGATGACCGCCCCCACGACCGCACTGCACGCCGGACCCGGGCCCGTCGCCGAACGCAACGGGGTCACCGTCGCCGTCGACGGCACGGACGCGGGCCTCCGGGCGGTGTGCTGGGCCGCCGACGAGGCCGCCGCCCGGGACGCCGCGCTCACGGTCCTGCACGCCGCCCCGTACGCGGCGGGCTCGACCGGCTCGCTGCACGCCCACGCCTTCCGGATCCTCGCCCGGGCAGCCGCGGCCGCCCGCCGGCACGCCCCGCAGGTCCCGGCCCGCACCGTGCTCCTGGACGAGGAGCCGCTCGCCGCCCTCGTCGCGACCTCGCGGGAGACCGCCCGGCTCGGCGGGCTGCTCGTGGTCGGGCTCGCCGGGAGCGGGCGGCCGACGGACGCGATGGTCGGGTCGCTCGCCCTCGACCTCGCCTCCCGGGCCTGCGGGCCGATCGTGGTGGTGCCGCGGCCGGGGACGGCGGACGGCCCGGTGGTGGCCGCCGTGGGCGACCCCGCCGCCGACGTCGTCGTGGTCGCCCAGGCCCACCGGGCCGCGGCCCGGCGCGGGGTGCCGCTCGAGGTGCTCCACGCCGCCCGCAAACCGGCCGAGGCCGCGGAGGCGCGGGATGCCCTCGAGCGCGTCCTGCGTCCCCTCGCCGCGGCCCGGCCCGCCGTGAGCGCGACGGTGCGGGTGGTGCCCGAGCGGCCGTACGAGGCGGTCGTGCAGAGTTCGGACCGGGCGAGCCTGCTCGTCGTCGGCACCGGCCGGGGCCGGCGGCACCTGCTCGGGTCGACCACCCGGACGGCGATCCGGCTCGCCGGGTGCCCCGTGCTCGTCGCCGTCCCCGAGCCGCAGGGGACGTAGGGCGGACCGGCCGGGAACGGGTACGGGAGGAGTCGGGATGGCGACGGACGTGGCGGCCGGCCTGCTCGAGCGGGCCCTCCGGCTCGCGCTGCGGGCTCCGTCGGTGCACAACACGCAGCCGTGGCGCTGGCGCCTGCGGCCGCGCGAGGTCGAGCTGCACGCCGATCCCGTGCGGCACCTGCCGGGTACCGACCCGGACCGCCGGGACCTGGTGATCAGCTGCGGCGCGGCGCTCCACCACCTGCTGGTCGCCGTCGCGGGGTTCGGCGGGGCCGTCGAGGTCGACCGGGTGCCGGACCCCGAGCACCCCTACCACCTGGCCACGGTCCGGCTCGTCGACGGTGAGCCGGACCGGGCCGCGGCCGCGTTGTTCGGCCAGATCACCCGGCGGTACACCGACCGGCGGCCGTACTCTCCCGAGCCGGTCCCGGCGGCGCAGGTGGCGGCGCTCGTCGACCGGGCCCACGCCGTCGGCGTCGTCGCGGTGCCGGTCACCGAGCGGGCCGCGCTGACGGCGATGACCGAGGTCCTCACGGAGGCCGCGCGCGAGCAGCGGCACGAGCCCGGGTACCTCGCGGAGCTGCTGATGTGGACCCGGCGCTACGCCGACGCCGGCGACGGGATCCCGCCCGCCGCGGTGCCGGTCCGTACCGGGCAGTGGGACGAGCCCCACCTGCAGCGCTTCCCGTCCGGCCTCCTCTCCCCCGGCCGGCAACCGGCCCCCGCCGGCGGCCTGCTGCTCGTGCTGGCGACGGCGGAGGACGACACGGCGGGCCGGCTGGCGGCCGGCGAGGCCACCAGCGCGGTGCTGCTCACCGCCACCCGCGCCGGCCTGGCCACGGACCCGCTCAGCCAGGCGGTCGAGGTGCCATCGGCGCGGAAGGGTCTACGTGCGGCGCTGCACCTCCCGGAGCACCCGCAGCTGGTGATCCGGCTGGGCTTCCCCACGCCGGGCGCGCCGCCGCTGGAGCCCACGCCACGCCGTCCGCTGACGGCCGTGCTGCTCCCGTGACACCGGGGTCGGTCGGGGGCGGTCAGCGCACCCGCCGGCCGGTCTCGGCGCAGCTGTAGCCGCCGAGGGCCTCGACCGCGGCCCGGAAGTCCGCGCGGTCCAGCAGCTCCCACAGCGGCGCGGTCAGCGGATCGGACAGCGCGTCCGTCCGTACGACCAGGTCGTAGGGCTCCTGCGCCACCGGGACGAAGTCCAGCCCGAAGGCCCGCGCGGCGGCGAGGATGCCCAGACCGGCGTCGACGCGGCCGGCGGCGACGGCGGCGGCGACCGCGAGGTGGGTGTGCTCCTCGCGCGAGTAGCCCGACACCGCCGCGGGGTCGACGCCGAGCTCGGCCAGCTGCTGGTCGAGCAGCACCCGGGTGCCCGCGCCCCGCTGCCGGTTGACGTACCGAAGGCCGGGGCGGGTCAGGTCCTCGATCCCCCGGACGCCCAGCGGGTTGCCCGGGGCCACGATCAGGCCCTGCTCGCGGTGGACGAGCCGGACCACCGCCACGTCGGCGTCCGGCCCGAGCAGCCGGTCGAGGTAGGGCAGCGTGTACTCGCCCGTCGCGGGATCCAGCAGGTGCGAGCCGGCGAGGTGGCACAGCCCGTCCCGCAGCGCGACGAGCCCGCCGAGCGACCCGACGTTCGACGAGGCCAGCGTGATCAGGGGGTCGGCCGCGCGCAGCCGGGACGCGGCGAGGTCGAGCACGAGGTCGTGGGAGCCGATCACGACCATGGTCCGGTCGATCTCGCCCGGCCCGCGCAGCAGCTCGACGCGCACCCGTTCCCCGGCGTGGTGGCCCTCGACCCCCGAGGGCACCGTCAGCAGGCCGTCGGCGCGCACCAGCGAGGTGAGCACCCCGGCGCCGCGCGGCAGCGGGGTGGCGACGACCTCGCCCCGCACCCGGCCCAGCCGGACCCGCACCCAGTCGTCCATGCCGATCGCGCTGGGGAGCTTGCGGGCGAGCCGCGCGCTCGTCGACGGGCGCTCGGCCGGGGCCGCGCCCTCCAGCCCGGCGAGCATCGGCGCGGCGAAGATGTCGAAGGTGAGCGCGGCGGACACGGGGTAGCCGGGCGCGCCCAGCACGGGCGTCGCCGGGCGACCGGCGACCGTCCCGAGCACGACCGGATGGCCCGGCCGCACCGCGACGCCGTGCACGGCCAGCGTGCCCGCCTCCGCGACGACCTGCGCGGTGTAGTCGTCCCGGCCCGCGCTCGACCCGGCGATCAGGACGACCAGGTCGGCCTCCGCCGCGGCGGCGCGCAGCGCGGCCCCGATCTCGGCCGGGTCGTCCCGCACGATGTCGCTGACGCGGGCCGCGCACCCGATCTCCCGCGCCTGTGCGGCGAGCATGAGCGAGTTGGTGTCGGCGATCTCGCCGGGCGCGAGGTCGGTGCCGATCGGGCGGATCTCGTCCCCGGTGGGCACCACGACCACGAGCGGCGCCCGCCGGACGTCGAGCTCGGTGACCCCGGCCGCGGCACACGCGGCGACGTCCACGGCGCGGAGCCGGTGCCCCTCCGGGAGCAGCAGCTCGGCGGCGCTGATGTCCTCGCCGATCGAGCGGACGTGCTGGTAGGGCGCCACTGCCGCGCGCAGCTCGGCGGCCCCGTCGGCGGTGCGGTGCACGTTCTCCCGCATGACGACGGCGTCGTAGCCGGCGGGGAGCGGGTCCCCGGTGTCCACCACCTCGAACCGGTCCGGGGCCAGCACGACCGGGGTCGTCTCGGCGGCGCCCACCGTGTCGTCCGCCCGGACCGCGATGCCGTCCATGGCCGCGGAGTCGAAGGCGGGCGACGAGCGCCGCGCCCACACCGGCTGCGCGGTCACCCGGCCGACGGCCTCGGCCACCCCGACGCGGATCACCTCGACGCGGGGCGGGCAGCCGGCGGCGGCACGCGCCTCGTTCCAGGCCGCCAGGGCGAGGTCGGCGGGGACGTCGGAGACGTAGGGGCTGCGAGCGGTCATCGGGACGGTGCTCATCGGTTCAGGTGCTCATCGGTTCAGGTGCTCATCGGTTCGGCGTGCTCATCGGTAGAGCACGACCTCGACCTCGGTGCCGGCGTCCAGCCCGGTCGCGGGTTCGGGGACGACCACGTACCCATCCGCGCGGGTGAGGACCGACAGCAGCGCGGACGGCCCGAACAGCGGCTCGGCGACGCCGTCGACGAGCCGCACCTGCACCACGTCCAACCGGCCCGCGGCCGAGGCCAGGTTCCGCGCCAGGCGCGCCCGCCGGTTGGGCTCGGGTGGCGGGTCCTCGCACCCGGCCAGCCGCCACACCAGCGGGACCCCGATCAGCCGGAAGACGACCAGGGCGGACAGCGGGTTGCCCGGCAGCCCGAGGACCGGCACCCCGCCGCACTCCGCGAGCAGCGTCGGCTTGCCCGGCTTGATCGCCAGGCCGTGGCACCAGACCGTGCCCAGGGCCGCGACCGCCCCGGCGGTCTCGTCCCGCGCACCGACCGAGGAGCCGGCGGAGATCACCACGAGGTCGGCGTCGACGAGCGCGTCCGTGAGCCGCTCCCGCAGCGCCCCCGGCTCGTCGGACACGATCCCGGCCTGCACGGGCTCGCCCCCGGCGTCGGCGACCAGGCCGGCCAACGCCGACGCGGTGGCGTCGCGCACCTGCCCGGCGGCGAGCTCGGCGGTGTCCGGCGGCACCACCTCGTCCCCGGTCGAGACGATCGCCACCCGCGGCCGGGCGTGGGCGGCGACGGTCGTGACCCCGGCGGCCGCGAGCATGCCGAGGTCGGGGGCGCGCAGCGGGCGCCCGGCAGGGGCGAGGGCGGCACCGGCGACGACGTCCTCGTCGGCCCGCACCAGCCCGCTGCCGGGCGCGACGGGCCGGGTCACCTCGACGCACCCGGGCAGGGTCTCCGCGGTGAACTCGACCATGACGACGGCGTCGGCCCCCTCGGGCAGGACGCCGCCGGTGGGCACGACGACGCAGCCGCCGGGGCGCACCGCCACCTCCGGCGCGGCCCCCATCCGCACCGCCCCGAGCAGGTCGAGATAGCTCGGCAGGCCGTCCGAGGCGCCGTAGGTGTCCGCGGCCCGCACCGCGAACCCGTCGACCGTGGAGCGCGCGAACCCCGGCAGCGGGGCCGGGGCGACGACATCCTCGGCCGGGACCCGGTGCAGCGCGGCCGCCAGCCCCACCGACTCGGCCTTGGTCCGCCGGGCGGGACGGAACTCCGCGAGGGCCTCCGCGACCGTCCGGGCCGTGAAGAACTCCTTGCCGCTCACCGGTCCGGCTGTCCCGTCTCCCCTTCCGGCCGGGGTTGATCGCGCGCCGCCGCGCCGCCCTTGTCCAGACCCAGGACCGACACGACCGGGCCCAGGGCCACCTGCCCCAGCCCGCAGATCGAGGTCTTGCGCATGGCCTCCTCGAGGCGCAGCAGTTCGCCGCGGCGGGCCTCGTCGAGCGGCGTGCCGGCGTCGAGCACCTCCCGCAGCAGCCCGTGCGCCTTGGTCGACCCGACCCGGCACGGCACGCACTTGCCGCAGGACTCGTTCCGGAAGAAGCGCAACACGTTGGTCGACGCGGCGAGCAGGTCCGTGCCCTCGGCGAGCACCACCAGCGCCCCGGAGCCGAGCATCGTCCCGGCCTCGGCGAGCGGCCCGAAGTCCAGGGCCAGGTCGAGCTGGTCCGGCCCGATGAAGTTCGACGACGCCCCGCCGGGCTGGACCGCCCCGACCCGGGCACCGTCCCGGACGCCGCCGGCCTCGTCGATCAGCTCCCGCACCGTGGTCCCCATCGGCACGCAGTACACGCCCGGGCGGGCGACGTGGCCGGAGACCGCGAAGAACTTCCAGCCGACGGACTCGCCCCGGCCCTGGTCGGCCCACCAGTCCGCGCCACGCTGCAGGATCACCGGGACGTCCGCGAAGGTCTCGACGGAGTTCATCAGCGTGGGCCGGCCGTGCAGCCCGTAGTTGCCCGGGAAGGGCGGCTTGTTCCGCGGCTCCCCGCGATGCCCCTCCATGCACTCCAGCAGGGCCGTCTCCTCGCCGAGGATGTAGCCCCCGGGCGAGACGAAGACGTCGAGCTGCAGCCGCCGGCCGCTGCCGCAGGCGTCCGGGCCGATCACCCCGGCCTCGCGCACCGCCTCGATCTCGGCGCGCAGCACGTGCTCCTCGGGGCCGTACTCGTGCCGGATGAACACCCAGCCCTGCTCGGCGCCGACCACGGCCATGCCCAGCAGCAGGCCCTCCAGCACCAGGTGGGGCTGGTCGGCCAGGATCTGGCGGTCCTTGAACGTGCCCGGCTCGGACTCGTCCGCGTTGCAGATCGCGTAGGTCACCCCGCCGGGCTCGGCACCGCGCACCAGCTCCCACTTCTTGCCCGTGGGGAACCCGGCCCCGCCCATGCCGCGCAGCCCGGAGGCCGAGAGCGTGGCCACGACCTCGTCCGGGTCGAGCTCGCCGGCCAGCAGCGCCCGCAGCGACCGGTAGCGCTCGGCCACGCCCGAGCCGGCCGGGTACGGGTCGTTGGGCCACGGCCCGCGGCGGCCCGACGGCGTCGGCGCGGCCTGCCCGACCCCGGTCGACCGGGCGGCCTCGACCAACCCGTCGACCTCGGCCACCGGGCCGGGGCGCTCGTTCACGGCGGCGGCCGGGGCGACGTCGCAGCGGCCCAGGCAGGACACCTCGACCAGCTCGACGTCCGCCGCGTCGCCGAACCGGGCCCGCAGCTCGGCGAGGCGCTCCTCGCCGCCGCTCAGCCAGCAGGACAGGTCGTGGCACACGTGCAGCGCCACCGCGGCGGGCGGCGTGGTGCGGAAGTGCGGGTAGAAGGAGATGAGCCCCTCGATCTCGTACCGGGGGCGTCGCACCTCCCGCGCCAGCTCCTCCAGCTCCGCCCGCGGCAGCCACCCGAGCCGGGCCTGGATGGCGTTGAGCGCGGGGATGAGCGAGGGCCCGGGGAACTTGCCCGCCCGGGCCTCCACCCCGGGCACCCACCGGGCGCGGGCCGCCGACGCCCGCTCCGACTCGACCGTCATGCCCGCACTCCCAGCGGCTCGACCTCGACCGCGCAGAACTTGAACTCCGGGATCTTGCCGAAGGGGTCGATCTCGTCGATCGTCAGCAGGTTCGCCGCGGCCTCCCGGAAGTGGAACGGGATGAAGCAGTTGCCCAGCTGCTCGCGGTGCGAGATGCGCACCTGCAGCTCGATCACGCCGCGCCGCGACCGCACCCGGCACAGCTCCCCGTGCGCCAGGCCGCGGTCGGCCGCGTCCTTGGGGTGCAGGTACACCTCGGCGACGGGCGAGATGGTGTCCAGCGCGAACGAGCGGCGCGTCATCGACCCGGTGTGCCAGTGCTCGAGCAGCCGGCCGGTGTTGAGCACCAGCGGGTACTCCGCGTCGGGCAGCTCCTTCGCCGGCAGCCACTCGGCCGGGACCAGGTGGGCCAGTCCGTCGTCGGTGTTGAAGCGCTCGTCGAACATGACGATCGTGCCGTCCGTGTGCTCCGGGTCGGCGTTCGGGTAGAGCTTTCCGGAGAGCCCGAGGTTGTCGTAGCGCAGGTTCGCGTAGGAGGGCATCAGCGCGACCATCTCGTCGAACACCTCGCTCGGCGAGGAGTAGGACCAGTCCAGGCCGATCCGGTTCGCGAGGTCCTGGATGACCTCCCAGTCCACCCGGGCCTGCCCCGGCGGGTCGAGGACCTTCCGGCCGAGCTGCACCCGCCGGTCGGTGTTGGTGTAGGTGCCCTCCTTCTCCAGGTACGAGGACGCGGGCAGCACGACGTCCGCGAACTCGGCCGTCTCGGTGAGGAAGATGTCCTGCACGACCAGGAAGTCCAGCGCGGCCAGCGCCTTGCGCACCTTGTTGATGTTCGGGTCGGACAGGAACGGGTTCTCGCCGAGCATGTACATGCCCCGCACCCCGTCGGGCTTCAGCACCGAGCCGATGATCTCGGTGACGGTCAGGCCGCGGTTCGGGTCGAGCTCGGTGCCCCACGCCTCCTCGAAGCGGCGGCGCGTGGTGCCGGAGTCCACGCCCTGGTAGTCGGGATAGAACATCGGGATCAGGCCGGCGTCGGAGGCGCCCTGCACGTTGTTCTGCCCCCGCAGCGGGTGCAGGCCGGTGCCCGGCCGCCCGACGTTGCCGGTGATCGAGCACAGCGCGATGAGGCAGCGGGCGTTGTCCGTGCCGGTGGTGTGCTGGGAGATGCCCATCCCCCAGTAGACGACCGCGGCCCGCGCCTCGCCCCACACCCGGGCGACCTCGCGGATCAGGTCGACGTCCACCCCGGTGATCTGCGCGGCCCGCTCGGGCGGGTAGTCCGCGACCGTCCGGGCCAGCTCCTCGTAGTTCGACGTCCGGGCGGCGATGAACTCCCGGTCGATCAGCCCCAGCCGGATCACCTCGTGCATCAGCGCGTTGTAGAAGGCGACGTCCGTGCCCGGCTTGACCTGGCAGTGGTAGTCCGCGTGCTCGGCCACCGTGCTGGCCCGCGGGTCGACGTACACGATCTTGGTGCCGCGCCGCCGGGCCTGCTTGAAGAACGAGCTGGCCACCGGGTGGTTGGCCGTCGGGTTGGAGCCCGTGATGATCACGACGTCCGCGTTGGCCACGTCGCCGTAGGTGGTCGACACCGCGCCCGAGCCGACGCCCTCGAACAGCGCCGCCACCGAGGAGGCGTGGCACAGCCGGGTGCAGTGGTCGACGTTGTTGGTGCCGAACCCGGCCCGGATGAGCTTCTGGAAGAGGTAGGCCTCCTCGTTGGAGCACTTCGCGGAGCCGAACCCGGCGATGGCGCCGGGGCCGCCCCGGGCGTGGATCTCCTTCAGCCGGGTGGCGACGAGGTCCAGGGCCTCCTCCCAGGTCGCCTCGCGGAAGTGCGGCAGCACCTCGTCGTAGTCGACGAGGCCGCCGGGCTTGCGCGTCCGGTCCCGGCCGTTCCTGCTCAGCGGCTCACCCCGGCCGCCGCCGCTGCGGTTCCCGCCGCCACCTCCGCGGCCCCGGTCGTTCCCGGCGTCCCCGCGGACGTCGGCCGAGAGCGGGCCCTTCGGGTACGACGAGTCCTTGCGGATCAACGGCACCGTGAGCCGCTGCGGGGAGGCCGCGTAGTCCCAGCCGTAGCGGCCCTTGACGCACAACCGGCTCTGCGAGCCGGGCTGGTCGCGTCCCTCCGCGAACACGATCGCGCCGCGCTCGCGGTCCACGTGGTAGGTCAGCGCGCAGCCGACGCCGCAGTACGGGCAGACGGTGTGGACGGAGTCGAGCTCCTCGCGCGGGCGGATCGGGACGTCGTTGATCGCCTTGTTCGTGATCGCCCCGGTGGGGCAGGCCTGCACGCACTCGCCGCAGGTCACGCAGGAGCTCGCGCCCATCGGGTCGTTCAGGTCGAACGCGATCCGGGTGGCATAGCCCTTGCCGGAGCGCCCGATGACGTCGTTGCCCTGGATGTCGTCGCAGGCCCGCACGCAGCGGTCGCAGAGGATGCAGGCGTCGTGGTCGACCGCGATCACCGGGTTCGACGCGTCCGTGCCGCGGCCCGACCCGCACGGCAGCTCGGTGGTCTCCCGCGCCACCCCGTACCGGTCGGCGAGGGCGAGCAGCAGGTTGTCCCCGGTCGTCGTCTGCTTCGGGTCCTCCGCGCGCGGGGGCTGGTCGGAGAGGAGCAGCTCGGTGAGCGTGGCCCGGTTGCGTTCGAGCTCCGGGGTGGAGGTCTTGACCTCCATCCCGTCCTCGCACGGGCGGACGCAGGCCGCGGCGAAGGCGCGTCCGCCGGTGTCGACGACGCACATCCGGCACACGCCGACCGGGTCGTAGCGCTCGTCGTGGCACAGCACCGGGATGTCGACGCCGGCCTGCCGGGCCGCGTCGTAGATGGTCGTCCCCTCCGGCACCGTCACGGTGCGGCCGTCGATCTCGGCCGTGACGGTCCGCGTGGTCGCGACCGGTTCCTGCACAGCGGTCATTTCTTGCCCTCGCCGTTGAGAGTCGTGACCCGCACCACCCTAACCGAGCGCGGCGGCCGCGGCGGGGAGAAGACGGGACTCAGCCGTCGAGCACCAGGTCCGGCAGGTCCTCGGGCCGGACACGGCCGGCCTCGTCGAGGCCCCGCCCGGCGTAGTAGCCCGCGATCATCGCCTGCAGCCGGTCCGCGGTCAGCGTCGCGGTGCGCCCCGAGCCCAGCGCCAGCGGGGTGTCCAGCAGGCGGGCCGGCAGCCGGTCGTCCGCCGCGGTCGCCCCCTCGCGGACGTTGAACGCCCGCTTGGCCCGGACGATCCGCCGCGCCGTGTCCCGCAGCTCCTCGCCGGTGACGTCCCAGCCGGTGACCGCGGCCAGCAGCGCGGCCCACTCGTCGAAGGGCTCGGTGAAGACCCCGCGCAGGAACTTGCAGAGGATCATCGAGTCCATCACCGCCGCCCGGTCCTCGGTGCCGATCGCGGCCGCGACGTGGGCGGCGCCGCCGGCGAGCCGGTCCAGCTCCCCGGACAGGTCCGCCTCGTAGGCACCGGAGCGGTTGTGGTCGGCGCCCCGGGCGTTCACCGCGAGGCCCAGGGCCATGGACTGCAGGGTCCGGGGCTCGTAGCCGGGCAGCTCGAGCCCCTTGACCTGCGGGGCGAAGTCGATCGAGCCCCGGCCGACGACCTCCGCCGCCCGCCGCGACCCCTGGGCCAGCAGCTCCCCCAGGCCCGGCTCCACGGTCCCGATCAGGTCGAGCGCCCGCAGCAGCGCCGGCCCGTCGCCGAACCGCAGCCAGGGCGCGTCGAGCAGGCCGCGCTCCACGCACTCCATGGCCCAGGCGATCGTGCCGCCGGCGGAGATGGTGTCGATCCCCAGCTCGTCGCAGCGGGCGCTGGCCGCGAACACGTCGTCGGGATCGGAGACCCCGCACAGCGGCCCGAGCGCGAACACGTTCTCGTACTCCATGCGCTGGCGCCCGCCGCCCTTGCGCGAGTAGATGTGCTCGCAGCCGATGGAGCAGGAGGCGCAGCTGTTGCGGGCCACCCCGCGGAGCTCGTGCAGCTCCTCCGCGGCGAGCTTCGGTGCGCCCTCGAAGGTGGCCGCGGTGAAGTTGCGGGTCGGCAGGGTGCTGACGGCGTTGAACGCCAGCAGGTTCGCCAGCGTGCCCAGCTCCCGGTACTTGGCCGTCGCCGGGCCGAAGCTGCGGTCCCGCAGGTCGCGGGCGGCCGCCAGCACGGAGGTCTGGTCGGCGACGGCGACCCGGGTCGCGGCGCGCACCAGCACGGCCTTGACGTTCTTCGCCCCGAGGACCGCGCCGAGCCCGCCCCGCCCGGCGTGCCGGCCGTCGTGGCTGAGGGTGGCGTACCGCACCCCGCGTTCCCCGGCCGGTCCGATCGCCGCGGTGTTCCAGCCTCGGCCGAACCGGGCGCGCAGCCGCGCCTCGGCCTCGGCGGCGGGCAGCCCGGCCAGGTCCGGCGCGGGTTCGAGGCGGGCCGCGGCGCCGTCGACCAGCACCACCGACAGCACGTCGGCCCGCCCGCGGAGCACGATCGCGTCGTGGCCGGTGAGCTTGCCGGCGATGGCGAACCGGCTGGAGGCGAGCGCGTCCGTGAGCAGGCCGGTCAACGGCGACTTGGCCACCACGGCGAACTTCGCGCTGGTGGTCAGCGGGGTGCCGACCAGGGGCGAGAACACGAAGGCCAGGGGTGCGGCCGGGGCCAGCGGGTCGACCCCGGCCGGCGCGAGCCGGTGCAGCAGCCAGGTGCCGAGGCCGACGCCGCCGAGGTAGGAGCGCAGGACGCGCTGGTCGAGGTCGATCGCGCTGCCGTGTGCGACCTGCCCCTCGACCTCGACGAGCAGTGCCCGCCCGAAGTACCCGCCCGGCGTCACACCACGACTGTAGGCGCGGTCCCACCGGGTGTGCAGTCAGCCGCCGGCGTCCGCCGAGAGAAAGGCGACCTCGTCCCCGCTCACCAGCGGGAGCTGCGGGTCCCGGCTGATCCGGTCGCCGTTGAGGGCCGCGACGACGTGCCGGCCGACGGACAGCCCCACCCCGTCCGCCGCCTCCCCGACGGTGGCCGCGGCGAGGTACCGCCGGCCGCGCCGGCCCTCGCCGGCCAGCGCGCCGAAACACTGCACCGCGATCTGCGGGCCCGGTCTCGCGCGGGCCGCCGCGTAGTCCTCCGGGGTGTTCACGTTGACCACCGAGTCCAGCTCCGGGTCGTGCGCGGCCAGCTCGGGGTCGGCGAGCAACGCCTCGTCCTGGGGCAGGTCGGTCGCGCAGTGCTTCAGCAGCATCCCGGGCCGGAGATCGCCCTCGGCGATCAGGCCGGTGATCAGGCCGGCGAGCGCGGTGCGGTACCCGGCGGCGAGGGGTTGGCGGAAGCCGCGGGCGACCGGGAGCACGAGGTCGGTCCCGGGATCGGCCAGCCGGCGCAGCACCCGTCGGACGAAGGCGGGGTGCAGGAACGGCATGTCGGTCGAGCACACGAAGGCGACCGCCGCGCAGTCCGCCACCGCCCCGAGCCCGGCGGCGACCCCCTGCATCGGCCCGAGCCCCTCGCGCGGGTCCTCGACGACGTCGACGCCGGCCGGGAGCCGCGGCAGGTCCTGGGCGGGGGCCCTGACCACGACGACCGGGCCCTCCACCGTGCGCCCGAGCAGGGCGGCGGTGCGGTAGAGCAGCGTGGAGCCGTGCCACTCCAGCGCGGCCTTCGGCCGCCCCATCCGCCGCGAGCGGCCCCCCGCGAGCACCACCCCCGCCGCGGTCTCCACGCGGACGAGGCTAGCCCCGGGAGAGAACGCCGGCGAACGGCACTTTCGCTCACACCTACTGAGCGAGAGCGCCGTTCACTCATACGGACGAGTGCCGCCGCCGCGGCCCCGTCACCGGGCGGCCGTGGCCTGCTCCTCGGTCAGTCCGCCGCCGGTCCACTCCCACATGGTCCAGCGGTAGCTCCCGTCCTCCTCGACCTCGTACTCGATCACGTCCGCGACCTGGGCGACGCGTCCGAGCTTCTCCGACCTCGTCTGCGCGGTGCCGAAGACACCGAAGCTCGCCTTGTACCCGGGCCCGGTCGGCCGACCGACGCCACCACCGACCCAGTCGACGACGTCACCGCCCGGCGACATCATCAGGACGTGGCCCTCTCCGTAGAGGACCCCGCCGGGCCGGATCGTCTGCCGGTAGGTGCCCGTGTCCGTGATCTCCTGCCCCAGCAGGGTTCCGCGCCCCTGGAAGGACACCTCGATCCAGACCTGCTCCCCCTCGGAGGGGAGGACGCGGACGCCGGTGATCTTTCCCGCGCACTCGCCCAACCGATCACCCAACATGCCGTGCACCTCCTCGTGGTGTGCCCGATGCCCCGGTCGGTCGGCCGGGGCATCGGACAGGGTGACGGCGCGGGGCGACCGTTCCCATACGCAGAGGTACGTACCCGCCTCGGGAGCGCCGGTCGCCCGCTCAGTCCGCGGGCCAGCGGGGCTGGGCGGCCGGGTCGGTGCCCAGCGCGGCCTTGCCGATGGTCTCCACCGCGACGTCGGCCGACGGCGGGTGGAACTGCCCGGCCCGCACGTCCCGGTAGTACCGCTCCATCGGCAGCGACCGGAAGATCCCGTGCCCGCCCACCATCCGCACGCACCGGTCGACCGCGGCGGCGGCCGCGCTGACGGAGACGTGCTTGAGCGCCTGGATGTCGGCGGGCTGGAGGAGCTCGCCGGCCGCCCGGCGGGTGAGCACGTCGGCCACCATCGCCTCGGCCGGCCGCAGCGCCAGCTCGATCTCCGCCGCGCTGGCCACCTGGGCGGGCTGGCGGGCCATCGGCAGCGAGGCCCCGGTGACGGTCCGGCTGGTCACGCGGTCGTAGGCGAACCGGGCCGCCGCACGGGCGATGCCCAGGTACACCGACGCCACCGACACCGCGAACCAGGCGAAGGTGCGCTCCTGGGCCGCGTCCCACACCGGCGGGCCGGCCGGGTCGGTGCCGCGCTGCACCGCCGCCGTCGGCACGAACACGTCCTCGAACACGACGTCCCAGGACCCGGTGCCGCGCATCGCCATCGTGTCCCAGGTGTCCACGAACGACAGCCCCGGCGTGGCGCGCGGCAGCCCGAACAGCAGCAGCCGCCCGGTCTCGGTGTCCGCGGCGGTGCCCCAGAAGAAGTCCAGCACCGGGGCCAGCGAGCAGAAGGACTTGCGCCCGGTGATCACGTACCCGCCCTCGACCGGCCGCGCCGGGGTCGAGGACGTGCGCACGTTCAGCCCGGTGGCGGCGTCCGTCAGGCTCCCGCCGACGACGGTGCCGTCGGCGACCATCGCGAAGATCGGCTCCCCGGAGCGGTCGCCCCCGTACCAGCCCTCGGCCGCCGCACCGATCCCGAACAGGTGCATGTTCGTCGCGAGCGCGGTGGAGGCGCAGGCCCCGGCGATGACCTTCTGGCAGGCGGCGAAGGTGGCGAGGTCCGCCCCGCCGCCGCCCAGCTCGACCGGCACGACGGAGGACAGGTAGCCGACCTCCTTCATCCGTTCGACGTTCTCGGTCGGGAAGCGGCCCTCCCGGTCGATCTCGGCGGCGCGCGGCGCGAACTCCTCGGCCAGCTGCCCGGCCACGGCGG
Organism: Pseudonocardia yuanmonensis; assembly: GCF_039542425.1. Classification (NCBI taxonomy): domain Bacteria; kingdom Bacillati; phylum Actinomycetota; class Actinomycetes; order Pseudonocardiales; family Pseudonocardiaceae; genus Pseudonocardia; species Pseudonocardia yuanmonensis. The sequence goes on along the minus strand of NZ_BAABIC010000010.1, from coordinate 55,147 downwards.
TCCAGTCGGTCATCTCACGGCTCCACGACGATCTTGCAGTGTTCCTCGGGATCGGACAGGGCCTCGAACGCCCAGGGCAGCCGGTCCAGCCCGACCCGGGCGGTGACCAGCGGGGCGACGTCGATCTCGCCCTCGGCGATCGAGCGCAGCGACGCCGCGAACTCGTCCGGCGTGTAGCCGAGCACGAACTGCACGGACAGTTCCTTGCTGATGCCGAAGTAGGGGTGGACGGTGTCGGCGCCCATGCAGACCCCCACCACGACCACCCGCGACTGGGCGGTGGCGCAGCGCATGATGTCGTCGAGCACCCCCGGCACCCCGACCGCCTCGAACACCACGAGCGGGGTCGACGCGCCGGCCCGGCTCCACACGGTCTCTTCACGCGGGTCGACCACCTCGGCGGCGCCGAGGCGGGCGGCGAGCGCGCGCCGGGCCGGCGAGTAGTCCGCGGCCACGATCGTCCGCACCCCGCGCACCGCCAGCGCGGCGATCACCGCCAGGCCGACGGGTCCGCACCCCACGACGACCGCACGCTCGGCGGTCGAGATGCCGGAGCGGTTGACCGCGTGCAGCCCCACCGCCATCGGCTCGGTGAGCGCGGCGTGGTGGGCGGGCAGCCCGTTGGGCACCTCGAGCAGCAGCGGCGCGGCCAGCACCATGCGCTCGCCGTAGCCGGCCCTGATCGTGTTGGAGTAGACGATGGCGTCGAGGCCGGAGCCGTCGGCGCGCGGCAGCACCGGGAACGCGGTCACCAGCGTGCCGGTCGGCGGCGCCTCGGTCCCCGGACCCGGCTCCAGCACCCGGGCGGCGAACTCGTGGCCCATGTAGACGTCGCGGGTCAGGTCGACCTCGCCGCCGCCGCGCTGCACGCCCTCCATCCGCCGGCCCAGCGCGAGCATCTCCGCGCCGTGTGCGGCGAAGTGCAGGTCGGAGCCGCAGATCCCGCAGGCCTCGACCTGCACGAGCACCTGCCCGGGACCCGGCTCGGGCTCCTCGACGTCGTCGCGGACCAGGACCTTCCCGCCGCTGAGCACCCCGGCCCGCATCAGGCGCCCTCCCGCTCGCGCCCGCCCGCCTCGGCGGCGTGGCTCTTGATCGCGTTGACGACCGCCTCGCCGGCCCGCCCGAAGATCTCCTCGCGCTTGGCCACCGCCCAGTCGTGCGAGGTCTTCGGCGCGGCGAGCCGACCCTTGAAGTGCGGGATGACGTGCCGGGCGAAGAGCCGGTAGGACTCGATGGTCGCCGCGGGCGAGGCCCAGTCGTGGCCGAGCATGAGGAAGGTGCCGAACCCGCCGGACTGGTCCAGCAGCTTCTCGACGTAGGCGATGGCGTCGTCGGGAGTGCCGATGAGCGCCCGCCCGCTGGCCGCGTACTGCTCGACGAACTCGGTCTCGGAGACCTCGCCGGAGCCGCCCTCGGCGAGGGGCACGAAGCCCGCGCCGCCGCCGAAGTAGTTCGCGAAGTCGCGCAGCCCGTAGGTGCAGTCCTGCACGGCCTGCTCGCGGGTCTCGGCGATGTGCACCTGGCCGAGCACCCGCCAGGTGGAGCGGTCCGGCGCGGGCCGTCCGGCCTTCGCGGCCTGCTCCTCGACCACGCCCCAGGCGTTGCCGATCGCCGCGAAGCCCTCGGCCGCGGCCGACATCGACAGCGACAGCAGGGACGCGCCGAACTTCCCGGCGAGCCGCGGCCCGGACGGGGAGACCATCGCGGCGACCGCGACCTCGGGGTGCGGCCACTGGTAGGGCCGGACCTGGAGCCGCGCCTCCCGCATGGTGAACCAGTCGGTCTCGCGGGTGACGGGCTCCTCGCTGCGGAACAGCGCCAGCACGGCCTCGAGGGCCTCCTCGTGCCGGCGGCGCTGGTCGACGGGGTCGATGCCCAGCACGTAGGCGTCCGTCGGCAGCGCTCCGGGCCCGGTGCCGAAGATCAGCCGGCCGCGGGTGAGGTGGTCGAGCAGGCAGATCCGGTCCGCCAGCAGCCACGGGTGGTGGTAGGGCATCGACACGACGCCGGTGCCCAGCCGGATGTTCCGGGTGCGCTGCGCGGCGGCGGCGATGAAGATCTCCGGGCTGCCGACGAGCTCGTAGCCCCCGGAGTGGTGCTCGCCCACCCAGGCCTCGTCGTAGCCGAACCGGTCGAGCGCCTCGATGCGCTCCAGGTCGTACTCCAGGGCCAGGGTGGGGTCCTGGCCGTAGGGGTGGAACGGGGCGTAGAACACCCCGAAGTTCAGCGGCCGCATCAGGCCCACCTCCCGTTCCCGTCCCGGTCGACGCCGCCCAGGAAGCCCAGCAGCGCGGCGTCGACCTCCGCCGGCTTCTCCTGTTGCACCCAGTGGCCGGCGTCGGGCACCGGCACGCTGCCGCGGTGGTCGGCCAGCCAGGGGTCCTGCCGCTCCGGCGGCGCCATGGTCAGCACCGGGTCGAGTGCGCCGCCGATGAAGAAGCTGGGCACCTCGACCTTCGCCCCGGCCAGCTGCGGGGTGAGCTCCCAGTTGCGGTCGAAGTTGCGGTACCAGTTCAGGCCGCCGGTGAAGCCGGTGCGGGTGAACTCGGCCGTGTAGAAGTCCAGCTCCTCCTGGCTCAGCCAGTCCGGCAGCCGGTCCGGCTCGGGGAAGCGGTCGACGAAGCCGCGGCCGTCGTCGTCCGAGCTCGTGGCGCCCTGGTCGGTCCGGGTGCCGCAGAGCAGCCGGCGCATGGTGCGCGCCGGGTCGGCGGCCAGCTCGGCGTCCGCGATCCCGGGCTGCTGGAAGTAGAGGATGTAGAAGAACCGCCCGGCGAACGCCTCGCGCCACACCGTGGTCGGCGGCGCCGGCGGCCGGGGGGCGAAGGGCACGCTCATCCCGCACACCCCGGCGACCCGCTCCGGGTGCAGCAGCGCGGTCTGCCACACGACCATCGAGCCCCAGTCGTGTCCGACGAGCACCGCCTTGTCGGCGCCGGCCGCGTCGAGCAACGCGACGAGGTCCCCGGTCAGGTGCGCGATGTCGTAGTCCTCGACGGCCTCCGGGGCCGAGCTGCGCCCGTAGCCGCGCTGGTCGGGGGCGAGCACCCGGTACCCGGCCGCGGCCAGCGCCGGGATCTGGTGCCGCCAGGAGTAGGCGAGCTCCGGGAACCCGTGGGACAGGACGACGACCGGTCCGTCCGGCGGGCCGTCCTCCACGACGTGCAGTCGGGCGCCGTCGACCTCGACGGTGCGTTCAGTGGCCACGATGCCTCCTGGTAACGAGCGTTACCAGAAACCGTAGGGTATGGTCACGCGCGTTGCCAAGGACTGATCGGACGACGAGGCCGACCCGCTGGGCGGGCGTGCCCGCGGCGGACCGCGCCGCCGGGCGTCGCGCCCTGCTGCTCGACGCGGGCCTCCAGCTCCTCGGCACCCAGGGCCTGGCCGGCACCACGGTCCGTGGGCTCTGTGCGGAGGCCCAGCTCAACGCGCGCTACTTCTACGAGAGCTTCCCCGACCTCGACTCCCTGGTCGTGGCCGTGTTCGACCGGGTGGTCGCCGACCTGCGCGAGGCGGTCGACGCCGCGGTGGCGGCGGCCGGCCCCGACCCCGTCGCCCGGATCCGGGCCACCGTCGCCTCCACCGCCGAGTTCGTCGACTCCGACCGCCGCCGCGCCCGCGTGCTCTACGTCGAGGGCCGCGGCCACGAGCGGCTGCAGCGCCGGCGGGCGGAGTCGTCGTCGCTCATCGCCGGGCTGGTGGCCGCCGAGGCGGCCGGCAGGGAGCCGGGTGCCGCGCACCGGATCGTCGCGGCGTTCCTGGTCGGGGGGTTCAGCGAGCTGCTGACCCGGTGGCTCGACGGCGACATCCCCGTCGACCGCGACCAGCTCGTGCACGCCGCCACCGAGCTCTTCCTGGCGCTGGGCCGGGCGGGCGGTCGCCTCGCCGACGCCGCGGCGGCCGCGGCACCGACACGGCGCTGACCGGCGCTGATCGGCGGCCCGGAGTGGGCCTACCACCACCGGGCGGCGCGGAGCTGGCCGCACAAGATCGACGAGGTGGCGTCCTGGGGCGGCGGCCCCGGTCCCGCCAGGGTGATCACGACACCGACACACCCGCTCGACCAGGGAGAACCCGCCATGACCAGCACCGCCGCCACCCCCACGACCACCGCCCGCGCCACGGGGTGGGGCTGGGCCGGGATCGTCGCCGGACTCGCCGCGGGCGCCTCCGGGGCGATCCTCGCCCAGGGTCCCGGGACCTTCGGCGACCAGGAGGTCAAGTCCGGGGAGTTCATCGTCGGGGCCATGAACCCGGAGCTGCTCATCCGGCTCGGCGGCGGACTGGGCATGGTCGCGGTGGTGGCGACGACGGTGTTCACCCTCGGCCTCGCCCGCCGCGCCGCGGAGACGGCACCCGGCCGGACCGGCTGGGTGGAGGCGCTGCGCTGGTCGTCCATCGCCCTGCTCGCGACGACGGCGGTCGGGGTGCTCATGCGCTACGTCGCCGCCGGAGGCGCACCCGGCGCCATGGACCAGTCCATGTACACGACCGAGGCCAGCGCGACCGCCGCCGTCCTGGCCGACCAGATGTCCACCGGCACCTACCTGCCGGCACTGGGCGTCATGACCGCGGCCGGCGTGCTGTCGCTGCGCGGCGCCCTGCTGCCGAAGGCCGTGGGGATCGTGGCCCTGGTCCTGGCCGGCGCCTCGCTCGTCGCCACCCTGGCGATCGGCCTGCCCTACAGCAGCTCGCTGGTCTTCCCGCTCTTCGCGCCGGTCGCCGGGATCGCCGCGCTCGTGCGCCGGGGCTGAGACCCCCGGGGCGCCGGTCCCGTGCTCCACGACGGCGACCCGGACACCCCTTATCGTGCCCGTCGTGCCCCCGCCGTCGGCCGATCCTCCCGGTGCCGCGGCGACCGCGTGGAGCCGGGCCCGCGACCTCGTCCGGTTGCGGCCGGGCCGGTTCCCGTGGGCGGACGCGACCCGCGCGGCCGGCTGCGTGGGCGGGACCGTCCTGATCGGCTGGTGGGTCGGCGACGTCGAGGCCGGGCTGATCGCCAGCATCGGCGCCTTCACCTCCCTGTACGGCACCGGGCGGCCCTACCCGTACCGGGCGCGGCAGCTCGCGCTCATCGCCGTGGCGTTCGCGCTGGTCGTGACCCTCGGCGGCCTGTCGGTGGCCGTGCCCTGGACGTCGGCATTCGTGGTCGCCGCGATCGCGATGGCCGCCACCTGGCTGTGCCGGGCGCTCGACACCGGCCCGCCCGGGGCCTATCTGTTCGTGCTGGCCTGCGCGATGGCGACCTCCGTCTCGGGCAGCGGGCCGCCGTGGCGGACCGGGGTCCTGGTCCTCGCCGGCGGAGTGCTGTCGTGGCTCGTGCACATGGCCGGGGCCCTCGTCCGCCCGCACGGACCGGAGACGGCCGCGGTGTCCGCCGGCGCCACGGCCGTCGTCCGGCTCCTCGAGGCCGACGGCGCCGGGTACGTCCACGCCCGTGACGAGGCGGCCCGGGCGATGCACCACTGCTGGGTGCACCTCGCCGGCAACCGCACCCGCCCCACCGACCCCGCCGACCCGGTCGTCCGGCTCCGGGCGATCGCCCTCCGGCTGCACGGACTGCTCGCCGAGACGATGCGCGCCCACGACGAGGGCCGGCCCGTCCGCTCCGACAGCCTCGCGCGAGCCCGCGACCTCGCGGCACAGGTGGCGGATCCGCCGCCCGCGCCGGGGCCCCTGGGCCGCGACGACCTCCCTTGGGGAGGGCTCGGCCCGCTGCGGTCGGCGCGGCAGGTGCTCGCGGCGGGCTCGCCGTGGCGGGTCGTGGTCGTCCGGGTGGGCGTGGCCGCCCTGGTCGCGGGCGCGGCCGGGTCGACCCTCGGCCTGGAGCACGCCTACTGGTCCACCGCCGCCGCGGTCCTCGTGCTCCACCAGGGCCTGGGCTGGGCCGGGACCGCCGAGCGGGCCGTGCAGCGGCTGGTCGGGACATGGGTGGGGCTGCTGCTCGCGGGCGCGGTCCTGGCGATGCAGCTTGCCGGCGTGGCGCTGGTGCTGACCATCACGGCGCTGCAGTTCGTGGTCCAGCTGACCGTCCCGCGCAACTACGGCCTCGGGGTCGTGTTCGTGACCCCGCTCGCCCTGACCATCGGCAGTGCGGGGCACCCGCCCGACCTCGGCGCGCTCCTGCTCAGCCGGGGCATCGACACGCTGGTCGGGTGCGTGATCGGCGTACTGGCCTACCTGCTCGTCGCCCCCGGCCCGGCGGTACCGCAGCCCCGCCGGGCCGTGGTCGACACGATGCGCGCGGTGCTCCGGGTGCTCCCGCACGTGGCCGACGGCAGCACCGCCGGCGGGCCGGGCCGCGAGGCGCGGGCCGAGCTGGACCGGCTGGCCCTGTCCCTGCCCGAGGTCTACGACAGCGGCTCCGACGCGCTCACCGCCCGCAGGCGCAGCCTCGTGACGCGCTGGTGGCCGGCTCTCGCCGCCGCCCAGCACGTCGCCTACCGGACCCTGTCGGCGTGCTGGCGGGTCGACGCGGCCGCGCCGGCCGACCGCGCGGCCGTGGCCGCCTCGCTGGTGCCCGCCGGACAGGCCGACCGGCTCGCCGGCGAGGTGGGCGGGCTCGCCGACGCCCTCGAGCAGGCCGTCCCACCTCCGCCCGCGACCCGTCGGACGGAGGGGACCTTCCTCGATCCCGAGCTCGACGCCTTGCAGGAGGCCGTGCCCCGCGCCTCCCCGTGACCTCACGTCACGCGAGGGCCCGGCCCCGAGGACCCGCCGGCCGAGCAGTAGCTCTCGGCCCGAGGCCTCCCGGTGACCGGACGGTGTGCGGGCTCAGCCGTCCGCGGCCGGCGGGCTGAGCAGGACCACCCGGGTTCCCGCCCGGTCGGTCCCGACCGCATCGACGGACACCCCGAGCTCGCTCCGCCGGACGGCCACCTCGTCCATCAGCTCGGTCATCCGGCGCAGGCCGCCGCCCTCGGCGTGGATCACGCCGAGCGGGTCCCAGGTCCCCTCGTCCTCGATGCGCACCTGCGTGCGCCGCTGTCCGTCGACGGCCAGGACCTTCGCGGCGACCCGGACCGACCCGCCGACCTCCAGCACGCCGCCGCCACCGAGCTCGACCGGCGGATACGCGTGCCGGATGGCGTTGACGACCGCCTCGAGGGTGGCCGTCACGATCGCCGCCCGCTGCTCCGCCGGCCAGCTCTGCAGCTCCAGCCACTCCCGCAGCTCATCGCCGATCGCACTCGCCGCCCACGGTTCGCTCGGCAGGATCACCGCGAACCTACGATCGGCCTCCGTCCCGTCGTCCGGCGATCCCGTCTGCCCGAACATCCTCCGCACCCATCCGCTCGGCGTCGGCGCGGCGCACCGGAGGTGACCGGTCGGCACCGCGCACTGAACGGGGCGCCTCTATCCCGCCGCCCGACTCTCAAACGCCCGGTCCCGCGGCGCGTCGGCGGACGCGGACGTGCCCACCCGCGTGCCCGCCGGACGACGACGTGCGTGCCCTGCACCGCTGTGCCGGTTCGCTCAGTAGGCCCGGCCGAGCAGCACGGTGTGCCGGGCGGGCAGGCCGGTGACCAGGCAGGTGGACGCGGGCGGGTCCGCGTCGACGAGGCAGCGGATCGTGGCGCCGGTGGTCTCGCGGAGCGTCTGCTCGGACTCCTCGCTGCCGGACCAGGCGGCGAGGAACAGCCCGCCGTCGCCGAGGCGCCGGGTGAACTCGTCGAGGTCCGTGGCCGGGTGGGTGTGGTCCTCGCGGAAGCGGCGCGACGCGGCGAACAGGACCCGCTGGACCTCGTCGAGCAGGTCCGCGGCGGCGCGGGCGGCGCCGTCGAGCGGGACCGCGCTCTTGCTGCGGTCGTCACGCCGCACCAGCGTCGCCCGGCCCGTCGTCAGCTCCCGCGCACCCAGCTCGATCCGGACGGGCACACCCTTCAGCTCCCAGTCGACGGACCGGCGGCCGAACGAGGTGTGCGTGCGGGCGTCGACGTGGGTGCGGACGCCGAGGCCGCGCAGCTCGGCCTCGAGGCGCCGGGCCGCCTCGCCGGTCCCCGGCTGCTCGTCGATCTGGAGGACCACCACCTGGTGCGGCGCGATCGCCGGGGGCAGGCGCAGCCCGTGGTCGTCGCCGTGGACCATGATCATTCCGCCGATCATGCGGGTCGAGGTGCCCCAGGAGGTGGTGGCGGCGTGCCGGCTCGCGCCGCCGACGTCGGAGAACCGGATGTCGAAGGCGCGCGCGAAGTTGTGGCCCAGGTTGTGGCTGGTCCCCATCTGCAGCGCCTTGCCGTCCCGCATCAGCGCCTCGCAGGTGAAGGTGTGATCGGCGCTGGCGAAGCGCTCACCCGGCGACTTCTCCCCCGTCACGACCGAGATCGCCAGCGACTCCTCCATGAACCGCCGGTAGACCTCCAGCATGCGGCGGGTCTCCTCGACCGCCTCCGCGTACGTGGCGTGGACGGTGTGGCCCTCCTGCCAGAGGAACTCCGTGGTGCGCAGGAACAGCCGTGGCCGCAGCTCCCACCGCACCACGTTGTTCCAGAGGTTGAGTCTCAGCGGCAGGTCCCGGTGGGACTGCACCCACCGGGCGAAGTAGTGGTTGACGACCGTCTCGGAGGTCGGGCGCACCACCAGCGGCTCGGCGAGCTCCTCCCCGCCGCCGTGGGTGACCACGGCAAGCTCCGGGGAGAAGCCCTCGACGTGCTGCTTCTCCTTCTCCAGGAAGCTCAGGGGGACGAACAGGGGGAACGCGGCGTTGCACGCGCCGGTCTCCTTGATCCGCCGGTCCATGTCGGCCTGCATGAGCTCCCAGACCGCGTAGCCCCACGGCCGGACGACCATGCTCCCCCGCGCCGGGCCGTTCTCCGCCAGCTCGGCGCGGGCGACGACGTCCTGGTACCAGGCGGGGAAGTCCTCCGCCTGCGGGGTGAGCACGGCTCCGGCCACGGTGCTGCCTTCCCGGGAGCGGGTGAGCTGACAGCAGCGACGCTAACCGGGCCGGCAAACCGTTATCGCTACCTCGGGACGAGGGCGCGCGCCTCCACCCGGACCCAGCTCCCGTCCGCGTCCACGGCGTCCGCGGTCTCGTCGTCGAGCCAGACACCGTCCGTGGCGAGGTAACGGAAGCGGTACTCCCCCGGCGGGAGCACGACCGACACGCTCCGGGTCCCGTTGCGCCGCCGCACCATCTCGTGCCGCCCGGGCTCCCAGGAGTTGAAGTCCCCCACCACGCTCACCTGCCCGGCGGGTTCGTGGGCGGGAAGGCTGAACGTGACCCGATTCTTGCCACCGAACAACGGTGCACGCCTGAGCATCCGACCTCCTGAACCGATTCCGGCGAGAACTCTAGAGAGGGCGGACCCGAAGGGGCGTGAGCGACACACGGGAGCGTGTGAACATCGGGGTCGCGCCAGGCCGGGACGGTCGGACGGCTTGTAGGGTCGGCGCTCGCCGGCGACCCGGCGAGGGATGTCGGCTCCGTGCGGAAGGTGAGGGTGTGTGACGCAGGCCGAGGAGGCGGCGTGGGCGGGCGTGCTCGCGCAGGTCGTCGACCGTTCGCACCTCGCCACCGGCGAGCAGCTCTCCTCGGTGGTGGACGCGGCGGTGCGCGCGCTGGGCCTCACCGCCGAGCTCCTGCTGGTGGACCTGGCCGAGCAGGTGCTCACCCCGATCGGCCGCGAGCCGGGGCCGCCGGTGGACGTCGTCGGTACCCTGCCCGGGCGCGCGTACCAGCACGCGGAGATCCTGGCGGGGACGGACGAGCACGGCCGGGTGCTGTGGGTGCCGCTGCTCGACGGCACGGACCGCGTCGGCGTCCTCCGGATCGGCCTCGGCGCGGGCGGCACCGTGGAGGACGGCCCGTGGTTGCGGCGCCGGCTGTGGACGCTCTCCGGGCTGATGGGGCACGTCGTCATGGCCAAGGTCCCGCACAGCGACCGGCTGCGGCGCTGGCGCAGCAACGGCCCGCTGTCGCCACCCGCCGAGCTGCTGTGGCACATCCTGCCGCCGCGCACCTTCGCCACCGAACGGGTGGTGGTCTCGGCGCTGCTGCAGCCGGCACGCGAGGTCGCCGGCGACGCCTACGACTACGACGTCCGTGAGGACGTCGTCGAGCTCGCCGTGTTCGACGCCCTCGGGCACGACATCCGCGCCGGCCTCACCACTGTGTCGGCCCTCACCGCCGTCCGCAACGCCCGGCGGGACGGCGTCCGCGACCTCGCGGCGGTGGCGGACCGGGCCGATGCGTTCATCGGCTCCCAGCCCGGCCCGCTGCAGTTCGCCACCGCGGTCCTGGCCCGGTTCGACACGACCACGGGCGTACTGCACTACCTGCTGGCGGGCCATCCCCCGCCGCTGCTGCTCCGGCGTAGCAAGATCGTCAAGGAGCTCGTCGCGCCACCCCGGCTCCCTCTCGGCGTGGCGGGGCTGGCCGCGTCCGCGCCGGCGCCGCGCGCCACGGTGGCCAGGGAGCAGCTCGAGCCCGGTGACCGGCTCCTGCTCTACTCCGACGGGATCACCGAGGCACGCGACGCCCACGGGGAGTTCTTCGGCGAGCAGCGCCTCATCGAGCTCACCGAGCACGCCGCCGCGGCCGACCTGTCCGCCCCGGAGACGCTGCGCCGACTCGGGGCCGCGGTCATGGAGCACCAGCAGGGGCGGCTCCAGGACGACGCCACGCTGCTGCTCGTCGACTGGTTCGCTGCGGGGCACCTGCGCATCTTCCCCACCCTGCCCGGCCACGAGGAGGACCTCGACGGGCGGCGCGGACCCGAGCCCGGAGGGGGCGGTGGCCGCTGAGGTCCGACGTGGCTCCTCACCGGTCGGCGTCGCCCAGGGCGTCCTCGCGCGAGCGGTAGAGCGCCAGGACGCCGTCGAGCCCCGTCAGCTGGATCGGCCGGATGACCGGCCGGGTGTCGTCGACGACGATGCGCAACGCCGCGACTGTGTCGTCGTGCTGCGCCCTCGCCGCGTCGACCAGCGCGGCGATCCCCGCCGAACCGAGGAACTCCACCCCGGTCAGGTCGACGATCACGGTGGGTGAGCCCGGCTCGGTGAACGCCGTGCCCAGGGCCGCACGCATGGTGGGGATCGTCGTGTAGTCCACCGTGCCGGTGAGGGCGACGACCATCGCGTCGCCGTCGCGATCGAGCGCGCAGTCGAGGGTGCAGTCGAGGCCGTCGTTCCGCGCCGCCACCGTGCACTCTCCCTCACCGACTACCGAACGGGGTGTTCCCGTCACGGTCGGCGGGAAACGGGGAGGCGCAGGCGGGATCGCTCGGTTTGGCCCGCCCGGAGGCGGGCAGGCGGTGACGGCGGTGACGGGGACGCTCCGGGCCGCCCGGGTTCGCGTCGCCGGTCCACCGACGTCGAGGTGAGGAGCCTGGCAGTGGCTGAAGCAGGGGCGGGCGACGAGGCGGAGACCGCCTCGGTCGAGCCGTGCTTCGTGGCGGTCCCGGCCGAGGTCTGGGCCGTGGGGGTGGTGCGGGCGGAGCTGACGACCTGGCTGGACCAGGTGGGCCGGCCCACGGACGAGTTGACCGGCATGGTCGCGGCGGCCGCGGAGGCGGTCAGCAACGCCGTCAGACACGCGTACCCTCCGGTGGAGGTCCAGGGCCCGCAGCACGCCGTGCGCCTCGGCGGCCCGGTGATGGTGGCGGCCTCCCTGACGGGTGGCGCCGAGCGCCGCCGGGTGCGGGTCGTGGTGCGCGACCACGGCTCCTGGAACCCGCTGAGCGCGCTGAACGTCGAGTCGCGGGGTCTGCGCGCGATGGAGGACCTCACGGAGGAGATGCACATCCGGCGCGGCGCACCGGACGCCCTCGGGGGCGAGGCGGGCACGGAGGTCACGTTGATCAGCCGCGCCCTCGCCGACCTGCACGCCTGAGAGCGGCCCGCACGGGATCGTCGCCGCGGTGCACGGCAGGGCCCGACTGCGGTGCAGGATCAGCGGTGGGCGTCGAAGAGCAGCCGGACCTCCGCTCCCCCGCCCGCGGACCGGGTGATCGTGAGCTGGTCGCAGAGCTGGCGGGCCAGCCACAGCCCGGCGCCGACCTGCGGCGGGTTCCCCGGCAGCGGCGCGTCGACCCCGGTCCACGGATCGGCCATCCCGGGGCCGTGGTCGGTGACGACGACCACCCAGCGGCGGCCGTCGGTGTGGACGCGGAAGCGGACGGGGCGGCGCCCGTGGCGGAGCGCGTTGCCCAGGACCTCGCTGACGGCGGTGACCGTCTCGCCGGGATCGGGCGGGCCGTGCAGGATCCGGCGGAGGGCCCGGCGGCCCGAGGCCTCGGTCGCGCAGTCCGGGTCGTCCAGCACGGGGGGCAGGTCCTCGAGCGGGTGGCGTGGATCCCGTGGGGCCAGCTCGCGGAGGAGCTGCGGAGCCGGGCGCACCTCGTCGTTGACCCGGACACCCCGTGCCGTGACGACCCGGGGATGGGTGGCGAGCGCCAGGTCCATGATGTCCGAGGACGTGCTCCGGGTGTCGTAGCGGCAGAGCCCGGAGAAGCGGTACGGGCCGAGCGCCCGGTCGAGCAGCGCTTCGTAGCGCATCCACTCCGCCCGGACGGCGGGGTCCTCGCCGAAGGGGACCGGCCCGGTGCTGCGCACCCGGCGCCCGCTGCCGGTCTCCCGCTCGCAGAGCCGCTGGTACTCCCCGATCGTGCCCATCATGTGCCGGTAGCGGTCCATCCCGGGTTCGAACCGCACCCCGGCGTCGTCGTCGAACAGGTCCCGCAGGACCTCGACGTCGTGCTCGGGCCCGTAGACGATGACGACGTCGCCGGCGGCGACGCCGTCGGCGATGAAGCGGTGGGTGACCGCGCGCAGCTCGGCGTCCGAGCCGAACAGCGCCATGTCGTGCACATAGCCCCCCGCCCCCATCAGCCCGGCTCCGGCTCGAACGCCGCCGCGAACCCGACCGCCCCCAGGACGCGGGCGCCGGCCGGCGACAACGACCGCAGCCGGACCTTCCCGCCGCGCTCCCGCACCGGCGCCGTGGCGCGCACCACGGCACGCCAGCCGCCCACGCTCATGTGCTCGAGCTCGCCACAGTCCAGGACCAGCTCGGCACCGGCGTTCCGCACCGACTCGCCGACCAACGCCGCGACGAACGCGTCGTTCGAGGAGTCGACCTCTCCGCGCAGGACGAGAAGGCCGGGTTCGGGGGCGTTCAGGTGGGCGAGCTGCTCGGCCCAGCCCGAGGCGTGCCGGCCGATCGCCTTCTTCAGCTCGGGCTCGTCGGCCAGGAGCGAGGGGGTGTAGCGGCACAGCGACGTGACCCCGCGCACCGCCCACGCCTTGGCGAGCATGTGCTCGAACTGCTCGAACCCGGCGCGGTCCAGGACCTCGGCCGCGGCGTCCGGGCCGCCGCACGCCCGCACCCCGCCCGACCCCTGCTGCCAGGCGTCCTCGACCAGGAGCTCGAAGCCGGTCACCGAGTAGAAGCGGTCGTTGTCCACCACCACCATCCGGCCCCGCGCGGCGGCCTCGGTGGCGTCGGCACGGCCCAGGCCCGCGTCGGCCAGCGTCGTCATCAGGCTGGGCAGGTCGGGATGGGCCGGGTCCGCGGCGAAGAGCAGCGTCTCCCCGCGCTCCAGGCCCTGCCGGGCCCAGCCCGCGAGCGCCGTGGCCGCCTCGGTGCGGGTGGCGAGCAGGAACTGGTGCCCGTCCCACGCCGACGGCGCCACCGCGCCGCCCGCTCCCGGCTCCGCAGTCATCCCGGGCAACGACCCCATCCCTGCCTGCTCCTGCGTTCTCGGCCCCCGGACGACCCGGCGTTCCCGGGGGTCCGTCAGAGCCGTGTATCCCGGTGCCCGGCTCCCACACCTGCAGCCTCGAGGGCTCGCGGACGCCCGGCTCAGCGGGTGGCGGCCCGGGCGATCTCCTCGGGCCGGAGGTCCGGGCGCGAGCGCAGGAAGCGGACCGGGTGGCGCCAGCGGTCCTGCTCGTACGCCGCGTCGACCTCGAGCTCGACGACGACGCTCGGCCGTACCTGCACGTACTCGACCGGCCGGCCGGGGCGCTGCCCGAAGCGGCTCGGCGGCAGCACCGTCGGCCAGGGGTGCTCGGCGTCGGCCGCGCTGAGCAGGCGTCGTAGATGCGTACGGGCGGCACCGCCGAGCGGTGTCGTCCGGCCGGCCACGCGCAGCCGGCCGTGCCTCCCGAACCGGCCCACCACGAGCGCCTCGGGATCCTCGAGCGAGCCCAGCACTCCCCCGACGACGGCCTCGGCCGTCAACCGGGTCCGGACCTTGCGCCACGATCGGGAGCCGGCCCGGTAGGTCTGGTCGACGCGCTTGGCCACCACACCCTCGATGCCCGACGCGGTGTGCTCGCGCTGCCACAGCCGCCCCACGCCGACGTCGGTGGAGGCCGGCACGAGCACCAGGCCGTGCGGCAGCCGTGTGCCGAGCAGCTCCTCCAGGCGCCGGCGCCGCTCCGCGTACGGCAGCGGGCGCAGGTCCGCGCCCTCGTGAGCCAGCAGGTCGAACACCACGAAGGCCGCGGGCAAGGCCGCGGCGAGCCGGCCCGCGTGCGCGGTCGACGGGTGGATCCGGTCCTGGAGCGCGTCGAAGGCGAGCCGGCCCTGCTGCCAGATCACGAGCTCGCCGTCGAGCACCACGTCCTCGCCGAGCGCGGCGACGGCCGCGACGATCTCGGGGAAGTACCGGGTCAGGGAGCGCTTCTGTCGGCTCTGCAGCCGGATCCGGCCGCCCGCGGCGTGGGCCAGGCAGCGGAAGCCGTCGAACTTCGGCTCGTAGATCCACTTCTCCCCGACCGGCAGATCCTCCGCACGGACCGCGACCATCGGTTCGAGCGGGTAGGGCAGGGAGCGCACGTCCGGACGATAAGCAGATCACCGAGGGTCCCCGACGGCGGACGAACCGTCACCCGGGACCGGGGGGCTCACGGGGAGGCCGCGTCGTGGCGCGGGCTCTCCTGCACCTCCGGCCGGTGCAGTGCCACGGCCACCGTGGGCAGCACCAGGACCGTGAGCACGCCGGCGCCGACGAGAGCGGCGGCGTTCTCCGGCAGCATCGTCCCGTTGCGCTGCCCGATCTGGGCCAGGGCGACCACCAGGGGCAGGGCGGTGGCCGTCACCAGCGCGGTCTGCACCCGCTCGCGCAGCGACAGCACGCCGAGGTAGACCAGGAGCGCCGGCATCCCGCGGACGGCGACCATGAGCGCGAAGAAGAGCACCAGGCGCAGCGGAGCCTCCGCGATGGCGCGCAGGTCGATCGTCATGCCCGAGTACACGAAGAAGATCGGGATGAGGAACCCGTGCCCGGCCACGTCGAGCTTCTCCTCCAGCACGGGCGCGCTCGGGCCGGCCCACCGCCGCAGCACCATGCCGGCCACGAACGCGCCCAGCACGGCGTCGAGGTGGAACCGCTCGGTCACCGCCAGCAGCAGCACCAGCAGCAGCACCGTGAACCGCAGCGTGATCTGGCTGGTCTCGTGCTGGCGCTCCAGGAAGACCGTGGACAGCCGGTTGCCCGGGCGCATCACGCGGGACGCGACGCTGAGCAGCACCGCGAGCACGACCACGGCGGCGAGCGAGGCCAGCGCGGCGAACCGGCTGCCGATGCCCAGGAACACCGCGATCGCGAGGATCGGGAGCAGCTCCCCGGCGGCGCCACCGGCCATCAGGTAGCCGCCCAGCCGGCCGCGCAGCATGGCGTTCTCCCGCAGGATCGGCAGCAGGGTGCCGAACGCGGTGGTGGTCATCGCCAGCGCCACGGGCACGAACGCCCGCACGACACCCAGCCACGCGAGCAGCCCGACCACACCGATCGCGAGGACCAGTGACACCACCCAGGCCAGCAGGGCCCGCCGGCCGGCGTCCTGCCGGTACAGCCGCTGGTCGATCTCGTAGCCGGCGAGCAGGAACACGAACCCGAGTCCGAGGTCGGCGAGCGGCTCGACCGCCGAGGGCGTCGCCAGGTGGAGGACCTGCGGGCCCACGACGATCCCGCCGACGAGCAGCAGCACCACCTGCGGGACGCGCAGCCGGGGGAACAGGCCGAGCAGCAAGGGGGCGAGCGCGGCGACGACCGCGATGGCGAGCAGGCTGTCGAGGGCGCTGCCGACGTCCACCTGGGTGTCTCCTTCGTCGACGGGAACGGTCCTCGCTGCTGGTCGGAGCCACGCGGCGACTCATTACCGCTCCGTCCGTCGACGAGCGGTCACCGGCTCAGGGCGGTCTCCCGCTCCATGTGCGACAGCTTCTCGGGGTTGCGCACGGCGTAGAGCCCGGTGACGAGCCCGTCGTCGATCCGCACGGCGACGACGCTGTCGAGCTCGCCGTCGAGCCGCAGGACCAGCGCCGGGCAGCCGTTGACCTGGGCCGGGTGCAGCGTCGCCGTGGCGGCGACCCTGCCGAGCCCGGCGGTCAGCAGGCGGGCGACCTTGTCCGCCCCCACCACGGGCCGCAGCACCGCCTGCTTGACGCCGCCGCCGTCGCCGACCAGGACGACGTCCGGCGCGAGGATGTCGAGCAGGCCCTGCAGGTCGCCGGTCTCGACCGCCCGCCGGAACGCGTCGAGCGCGCCCCGGGCCTCGGCAGGGGAGACGACCCCGCGGGGGCGCCGCGCGGCGACGTGCTCCCGGGCCCGGTGGGCGATCTGGCGGGCCGCGGCCGGGCTCCTGCCGACGGCGTCCGCGATCTCGTCGTACCCGAGGTCGAACACCTCGCGCAGCACGAAGACCGCCCGCTCGGTCGGCGTGAGCGTCTCCAGCACCAGCAGCATCGCCATCGACACGCTCTCGGCCAGCTCGACGTCCTCGGCCACGTCCGGCGCGGTGAGCAGCGGCTCGGGCAGCCAGGGGCCGACGTAGGACTCCTTGCGCCGGCCCAGCGTGCGCAGCCGGGTGAGCGCCTGGCGGGTGGTGATCCGGACGAGGTACGCGCGCCGGTCGCGCACCGTGGCGAGGTCGACGTCCGCCCACCGCAGCCAGGTCTCCTGCAGGACGTCCTCCGCGTCGGCGGCCGAACCGAGCATCTCGTAGGCGACGGTGAACAGCAGGTTGCGGTGGGCGAGGAACGCCTCGGTGGCCGGGTTCGCGACGGCCGGGTCCTGGCTCATGTCCATCAGACGCCGCTCCTCGCCCTTCCGTGACAGCCGGCTGACGATGGCGTACGTCACAGCGGAGTGCTGTCACGCGGGCCGGGCCGCCGGCATCTCGTGGTCGTCCAGTGCAGCACCACGGAGAGGACGAGGCCATGGACGCCCGGATCGACCTGTTCACCAACGAGATCGCCGCCGCATTCGGCAAGCGCTTCGCCAACGCCGCCACGGTGATCCACCGGTCGCCGCTGCCGACGACGACCCAGGAGCTGGTGTCGTTGCGCGCCAGCCAGATCAACGGCTGCGGCTTCTGCGTCGACATGCACACCAAGGACGCGGTGGCCGCCGGCGAGTCCCAGGCCCGGCTCAACCTGGTCGCCGCCTGGCGCGAGGCCACCGTGTTCACCGAGGCGGAGCGGGCCGCGCTGGCGCTGGCCGAGGAGGGCACCCGCCTCGCCGACGCCCACCACGGCGTGTCCGACGAGACGTGGGCGCGGGTGCGCAGCCACTACGACGACGACCAGGTCGCCGCGCTGGTCTGCCTGCTCGCCCTGATCAACGCGGCCAACCGGATCAACGTCATCGTGCGCAACCCCGCGGGGTCCTACGAGCCCGGCATGTTCGCCGGCATGACGAGCTGAGACATGACGAGCTGAGGTGTGACGAGCTGAGCGGGCGGGCTCCGGCCCGGGTCCCGGCCCGGGCCGGCCCGCCCACGTCTCCTCACTTCTTCGGATCGCGCCGGCCGCGCGTGCGCCGCCGTGGCGGTGCCGGCACGGTCAGGACGAGCACGAGGCAGGCGACGATCAACGAGGTGACCACGAGAACCGTCCCCACGAACTGGAACACGGCGTCGAAGAACACGGCTCAGCCCTCGGTGGGTAGCTCGTCGGACGGCCGCCCGGCCGCGCGCAGGCTCGCCACGGTCACGACCGTCAGGATCAGCACGATGAGGCCGAGGGAGGCCGGTGTGGGGATCTCGGGCACCGCGGGCCAGACGCCGTGGGCCCAGTGCAGGACCAGCTTCACGCCGATCAGCGCGAGGATGACCACGAGCCCGTGGTTGAGGTACCGGAGCCTGCCCAGCACGGAGCTGAGCACGAAGTACAGCGCACGCAGCCCGAGCAACGCGAACGCGTTGGTGGCGAACACGAGGTACGGGTCCTCGGTGACGCCGTAGACGGCGGGGACCGAGTCGACCGCGAACACCACGTCGGTGGCGAGCACGGCGACGACCACGACGCTCAGCGGGGTGAGTGCGCGCCGGCCCTGCTCGCGGACGACCAGCCTGCTGCCGCGGTAGCCGTCGGTGACCGGCACCAGCCTCCGCAGGAGCCGGACCGACCGCATCGTCGACACGTCCGGCTCGCGGTCCACCTTCGCGAGCAGCTCCCGCAGGAGCTTCGCCGCCGTCCCGAACAGGATCGCGCCGAACACCAGGAACGCCCAGGTCCCGGCCTGCACCAAGGCGGCTCCGAGCCCGATGAGGACGCCGCGGAGGGCCAGGGCGCCGACGATCCCGAAGAGCAGCACGCGCTGAGCGAGCTCCGCCGGCACCGCGAACGCGCCGAGCAGCAGGACGAAGACGAACAGGTTGTCCACCGACAGGGACTTCTCGACCACGAAACCGGTGGCGAACTCCAGGGCCGGCGCGCCGCCGTGGACGCCCCACAGGAACAGGCCGAACACGCCCGGGAGGGCGAGGTAGAACACCGACCAGCCGACGGCCTCGGGCAGCTGCACGGTGTGGGGGCGCCGCGTGAGGAGGAAGTCGGCCGTCAGCAGCGCGAGCAGGACCGCGAGGCTCGTCGCCCACAGCACGGGGGACCCGACGGGCCCGGTCGGGGCCGCCCAGGTGGTCGAGAGGGAGCCGGGCACAGGACCTCCTCGAACGCCGACGCGCTCGAGGTCTCCTTCGTCCCGGAGAGGGACGGCGACCCGGGGATGCTCGTGAGCGTCCGTCCTGACCGGGCCGACCCGACGGAAGTACTCCCCTCGAAGGGCCGGACGCTAGGAGCCGGGCGGCACCCTGTCAAGACGGCAGCCGGCTTCCTTCCGGACCCTCGCCGCGGACGGCGCGACCGGGGCGCGGTGGCGGGTGCCCAGGGTGGGGCGAGCACCCCTCCGGCCTCACCCCACCCCTCCGCCCGGAGCTTCTTGCTGCCGCAACAGCGCCCGGGGCGGGCAGATACCCACGAGGCCGTCCGCGATGCGCCCCGGCCCGGGCCCTCCCCCGGACCGGTCGTAAGTTGCGCGGAACGGGCCAGCCGCGGCCCTCCCATGCCGGACGGCCGTTGCGCTCTTCGGCCCGGTGGTCCGCGAAGCACGGCGGGCGCCGGCCTACCGGCCCGGTCCGGCCACCTTCTCCAGCGTGGGCTTGAGCTGGTCGAGGACCACGGGCGGCGCCGGGTACCGTGCCGGTCGTCCCGGAGGGGCACCGCACGTCGGCGCCGGCGCCGGTCACGGATCCCGGTGCCGCTTCGAGATCCCCCGGGGGGATCTCCCTCACGATCGACGTCCCACCGGGCGAGGAGGCGGATGACCGTGGAGCAACCCGACGACCCGACGGCGTCCGCAGGAGCGGCGGAACCCGGGCACCCGGCGCCGAAGGGGTCCGCGCGGGCGTGGGGGTCGCTGCGCCGGCGCCTGCAGGTGCTCGTGCTGGTCGTCCTCGTCGCCGTGTTCGCCCTCCTCGCGGTGGCGCTGGGCAGCATGGCCCAGGCCTCCGCCGCCGACCGGGAGATGATGGAGCGCCTCGGTCCGGCGACGACGTCCGTCGAACGCCTGCAGAGCGCCTACGTCGACCAGGAGACCGGGATGCGCGGCTACCTCCTGACCGGGCAGGAGGACTTCCTCCGACCGTTCACCGCCGCGACCGCCGTGATCGCCGCCGAACAGCGGCTGCTCGCCGGCGCCGTGCCCGAACTGGGCGGCAGCCTGGCCGCGGTGACCGCCGCCCACGACGACTGGTCGGCCAACGCCGCGCTCCCGTTGATCGACCTCCGCCGCGCCGGTGACGTCGCCCAGGCCTCCGCGCTGGCGGCCCGGGGCGTGGGCAAGTCCCGCTTCGACGCCCTCCGCCAGCGGGTCGACGCCCTCCGCACGCAGATCCGGTCCGAGGCGGACACCGCCTACGCGGCCGCGGCGGCGGCGCGCTCCCGCCTCGTCGTCGTGCTCGGCGTCGTCGCCGCCCTCGCGGTGGCCCTCGGCCTGATCACGCTGCCGCTCCAGCGACGCTGGGTACTCGCCCCGCTGCACCGGCTCGGCGAGGACGTCGCCGCGGTCGCCGACGGCGACTACGCGCACCCGATCCGGGACGACGGCCTGCTCGAGCTGGCCACGGTCGGCCGCGGCGTCGCGACCATGCGGGACCGCCTCACCGCGCACGCCGACCTGACCGCGCGTGCCGAACGCCGTCGAGCCCACGCCGACCAGGCCGAACGGATGGCCGACACGCTCCGCCGGGACGTCATCGTGGAGCTGTCCTCGCTCACCATGGATCTCACCGCCGCCGCCGGTCGGCACCCGCGCGCCGCCGCCGAGCTCCACGCCGTCGTCCGCCGCCTCGACCTCACCATCACGGCCATCCGCAAGGCGATCTTCGGACGCCCCGATCCGCTCCCCCCACCCGCCTGACCACGGTGTCCGGGGCCAGTCGGACGGACTCACCCGCACGGGAGGAGGCAGCCCGGACCGGCGGCGACGACCGTGCGCCCACGGCCCGCGGTGACGGTCTCCCATCACGGCGCGCGGGCAGGGCACGGCCGGGTCTCCCGGCCGCGGCGAAGGGGTGGAGCGTGGACGACGTCGTCGTGCTGACCGTGGTGTCCAGCCGCCTGGAGGCGGAGCTGATCGTCGGGCTGCTGCGCGGCGACGGCCTGTGGGCGGCCGTGTCGGCCGACGACGCCGGGGGCCAGGAACCCCAGCTGCAGCTGCAGGGCGTCCGGGTGCTCGTCGCGGCCTCCGAGGAGGAGTCGGCCCGCCGGCTCCTGGCCGCCGACGGGGCGCTGTAGGCGGGCACCGAGCGCGGTCGGCGTGCGCTGCGGGCCCTCAGGTGGCCTTGACGCAGACCACCGGGCAGGGTGTCGCGGCGTTCACGAGGCCGCCTCGACCGCTCCGGCGACCGTCCCCTCGGTCGTCGCGACCCGAACCGCCTGGATGTCCGCGGGATCGAGCAGCCCGATCGATGCGGCGTGCTCGGCGATCTCCGTGCTGTCGTCCACGGCCAGCATCGGCACGCCCAGCGCGGTCACCCGCTCCGCCAGCGCCCGGACGTCGGCGTCCCGGCGCGGGTTCCACCCCGGGGGGCGGCGCACGTAGACCGCGCGGATCCGCTCCGGGTGCGCCTCCGCGACGGCCGCGTAGATCTCCGGGTCGAGTTGGCCGGTGTCGCCGACGAGGACCAGCCCGAGCCCCGGGTGCTCGTCCAGGATGCGGGTGATCAGCCCGGTCTTGTGCTCGCGCGCGCCGATCCGGAACAGGTTGCCGTGTCCCGGACCCCAGTCCGTGAGCAGCAGCGGACCGAGCGGGAAGGCCCGCAGCGCGATGAACTCCAGCAGCGTGCCGTGCAGGTTCCACGGGCTGGTCGACACGTAGAAGACCGGCCGGCACACGCCCGACGGCGGCGACACGAGCGCCCGGTACAGCGCGGCCGACCCGGGCAGCGGGGCACGGTCCGCGGTCTCGGTCAGCAGGGTCGCCCGCAGGAACGCCAGCCCGCGCGTCAGACCGGTCTCGAGGATCGTGTCGTCCACGTCGCTGACCAGCGCGACGTCCGCGTCCGGGTCGACGACCAGCACCGTCGCCCGCGTCGCCGTCCCGTCCTCGAGGGTCAGCTCGGCCTCCTGCCAGCCGGGCTCCAGACCGGGCCGCTCGACGACGGCGTCCACGTACCCCTCGGAGTCCGCCCGGACGTGCTCGACGCCGGCAGGCGTGCGGATCGCGACGCGCGCGCCGGGCAGCTCGATGGTGAAGAAGCGGCTCAGGCTGGACAGGAACACCTGGCGGCGCGAGCGCGGGCCGGGGGCGAGGTCGTCGTCGGGGACGGCGTCGGGATGCCCCATCGCCACCCGTGCGCCGATGCGGACCCGCTCGGTGGAGCCGTGCCCGATGAACGGCAGGACCAGCGGACGGCGCCGCCCGCGGAGCACCACGACGATGATGACGAGACGTCCCAGCACACGCTCCGCGGCGACTGCTGCACGGACGAGGGCGGCCTTGACCTGCGCGCGCATCACGCCGTCAGCGTGGCGTGAAGACGATCAGCGCGCCACTCCGGGCGGACCCTCCCCGTCCCGGGCACCCACGCCTAGGTAGACTGGTCTACCTAATCCTCGGGAGGGATCGCGCATGACGGGCTCCGCGCAGGGCACCGGATCCGGGAGCGGCTCGGCGCCCGCCCGGGGACGGGCCCGCGACCGCGTGCTGGCCGCGGCGGCCGAGTGCTTCTACGACCACGGGATCAACGGCACCGGGATCGACACCATCACCGCGGCCGCGGGGGTGGCGAAGATGAGCCTCTACAACAACTTCGCCTCCAAGGACGACCTGGTCCTGGCGTACCTGACCGCGCGGCACGAGGAGTGGCTGGGCCTCTACCGTCGTCGGCTGGCCGACGCGGCCGGCGCCCGGCAGCGGGTGGCCGCGGTCGTCGACGCCTACGTCGACCACGCCGAGATGGCCTACCGGCACGGCTTCCGCGGCTGCGGGCTGCTCAACGCCGCCGCCGAGCTGCCCGCCGGCGCACCCGGGCGCGAGGTGGTGCGTCGCCACAAGGAGGAGGTCGAGGCGCTGCTGGCCACGCACCTCGCCGAGGTCGACGGTCTTCCCGCCGCACGCGTCCCGGACCTGGCCGAGCACCTGTCGTTCCTGCTCGAGGGCGCCATGGCCCGCGCGGGGCTGGAGGGTGCGTCCGGACGGCTGCACCGCGTCCGCGAGCTGACCCTCGAGCTGGTCGACGCCGGCGTGCGCTCGGCGGCCGGGCACCCGCGGTGATCCGGGGAAGCGGCCCCGGGAGCGCGTGCGTGCTGGCTGCGGCCGCGCTCTGGGGCACGACCGGGACCGCCGCGGCGCTGGCGCCGGAGGTCGGCTCGGTCGCCGTCGGGGCGGCGGCGATGGGCATCGGCGGCCTGCTGCAGGCGGCCGCCGCGCTGCCGGACCTCCGCCGGCACCGGGCCGGTCTGCTCGCGCGGTGGCGGATGGTCGCGCCCGCCGCCGCGGCGGTCGCGGTGTACCCGGTGGCCTTCTACTGCTCGATGCGCCTGGCCGGCGTCGCGGTGGGCACGGTCGTCACGATCGGCTCGGCCCCGCTCGCGGCGGCCCTCGTCGAACTGGTCGTCGACCGCCGGCCGGTGACGCGCCGGTGGACCCTCGGCGCGGTGGCCGCGCTGCTCGGCGTGCTGGCGCTGGTGCTCTCCCGCACCGGTCACGCGGACCCGGGTACCGGCGTCGGTCCCGCGGTCCTGGGCATCGGCCTCGGGCTCGTGGCCGGGATGACCTACGCGCTCTACTCCTGGGGCGCCACGCGGGTGATCCGCAGCGGTCTCCCCTCCCGTCCGGTCATGGGGGCGGTCTTCGGGCTGGGCGGGCTGGTGCTGATGCCGGTCCTGCTGCTCACCGGGGCCGCGATCGTCGAGAGCGGCCGCAGCCTCGCGGTCGTGACCTACCTGGCCGTCGTCCCGATGTTCCTCGGGTACGTGCTGTTCGGGCGCGGCCTGGCCCGGGTCTCCGCGACGACCGCCACCACCCTGTCGCTGCTCGAGCCCGCCGTCGCCGCCGTGATCGCCGTGCTGGTCCTCCACGAACGGCTCCCCGCGCTGGGCTGGGCCGGCATGGCGATCCTCGTCGTCGGCCTGGTGCTGCTCGTCGCGGACACTGCCGATCGGATCCGGACGCCGTGGGCGACCGGTCCCTGCCACCCGCGCCGGTCGGGATGCCCGACCAGCTCCCGCCGCACGGAGGCGCCCACCAGGTGCACGGTCCGACGTCGTCCCACCGATGAGTTCGCGCCGCCCGGACCGTCTGCCCAGACGTACCCGGTTCGGAGGAGGAACCATGACCACGTCCGCACTGCCGCCCGTCGTCGACGCCGCCACCTGGGAGAAGGAACTCGCCGTTCTGCGGGTCCGGGAGAAGGCGGCCACCCGGGAGCTCGACGCCATCGCCGCCCAGCGCCGGCGGCTACCCATGGTCGAGATGCCCGACTACGTCCTGGAGGGCGAGGAGGGCCCGGTCCGCCTCGTCGACGTCTTCGGCGACGCCCCGCAGCTGATCGTCTACCACCACATGTGGTTCGACCACGAGAAGTGGCAGTGCGGCGGCTGCACCGGCTTCACCTCGCAGTTCACCCGCCTCGAGGGCCTGGCGAAGTTCGACGCCCGGTTCGTGATCGTCACCCAGGGCCCGATCGACGAGGCGCTCGCCTACAAGCGCCGGGTCGGCAACACCATGACCTGGTACTCGACGGCCAACAGCTCGTTCGGCGCGGACGTCGGGGCCCCGCCCGGTGGCGGGTTCGCGGTCAACGTGTTCCTGCGCGACGGCGACACCGTCTACCGGACGTGGCACACGAACGGCCGCGGCACCGAGCAGCTGAGCTACCTGTTCGGCCTGGTCGACCTGCTGCCCTACGGTCGGCAGGAGGTGTGGCAGGACTCGCCGGCGGGGTGGCCGCAGTCGCCGACCTACAGCCGGTGGATGGAGTCGGAGGAGATCGCCGCGGCCTACGGCACCGCCGACTGAGACGGCCCGCGGCCGTCGACCACCGGTCGGGACTCAGGCCTGCCGCCGGTACCGCAGGACCACGGTCCCGCCGGGCAGCGGCTCGGTGCCGGTGCGCTCCCAGCGCTGAGCCGCGAACGGCCCGGTCAGCACCGGGATGCCGGTACCGAGCGTGATCGGGCTCAGCTTGACGATCAGCTGGTCGATCTCGTCCCGGAGCTGGCCGGCGAGGTTGCCCCCGCCGGCGAGGTAGATGCCGAGCCCGTCCTCGGCCTTGAGCGTGCGGACCAGCTCGGCGGGGTCGCCCTCGACCACCGTCACGTCGTCCGGCACACCGGCGAGGCCGTGCGCGAAGACGTACTGGCGCAGGTGCGAGTACGGGCTCGGGAACCCGCCCTCGAGGCCGGGGAGGTAGGTGCCGCGCCCCATCACGATCGTGTCGAAGACGGTGTTCGGCGCCTCGGCGATGCCGAGCGCCGCACGGACGTGCGTGGGCAGCGTCTCGGGCAGGTTCGTGGTGATCCAGGTCAGCAGGTCCGCCTCGGCGGGGTAGAAGTCGTAGCTGCCGTCCGGCGCCGCGATGAAGCCGTCGAGGCTGCTGTTGACGTAGTACGTGAGGGTTCGCATCGACAACCCCTACCAGCCGCTGCGGTCCGTGCGGTGGCGGTGTGCGTCGTCGTCAGGACGGCGGGAGGCGCCGCTGCGGGCTGCTTGCGGCCCCGGCCTCCCCGGCGGTAGCGTCGCTGCGCCGACCACCGGGCACTGCTCGGACGACCGCGAGAAGGCGATGCCATGGTCACCGCCCGGACCCTCCGGGGCGGTTGACGTTCCGGCCGCAGTACGGCCGACCGCACGGCGCTCCCCGGCGTGCGCACTGAACCGCCCCACTCCTGATCTCCTGAACGTCCATCCGGCGCGGACGGCCGCGCCGGTCCCGAGTGGAGTGCTTCCTCAGTGCCGACTTCTTCAGTGCCGAACTCCTCGGTGCCCGATTCCTCGCTGCCCGACTCCTCGGTGCCGAACGACTCAGGTCCGGCCTCCTCAACAGCTGACCGGGCTCGCACGACGCCCGCCCGGCCCCTGCCGGGACCCTCCCGCACCGAGGTCCATCCGCTGACCCTCGAGCAGGTGACCCTGCTGATCGAGGACCCCCGGCGGTTCGCCCCGCAGTACGGCCTGGCTCCGGCCGACGGCTACCTCGCCTTCCCCGAGGCCCTCCCGGCCACACGGGACGCCCTCGCCGCCGGAACCCCTCCGGAGTGGTCCAGCCATCTGATCGTCGACCCGGACAGCGCGCTGGTCGTGGGGCTGGGCGGCTACACCGGTCCGCCCCGCGACGGTGCCGTCGAGATCGGGTACAGCGTCGCGCCCGGCCACCGCGGCCGCGGTCACGCCACCGCGGCCGCGGCGGCCTGGATCGCCTCGGCCCGCGCCCGCGGGGCGACCCGCGTGATCGCCCACACCCTCGCCGAGGAGGGGCCGTCGACCGCGGTGCTGCGCCGCTGCGGCCTCACGCGGGTCGCGCAGCTGCAGGATCCCGAGGACGGCCCGCTCTGGCGGTGGGAGATCGGACTCGCCGAGCGGCGGGTCGCCGCGTGCGAGCCTGCCCGGGACGTGTCCGGAAGTGACACGCGACCGGGGCCGCCTGCGCTGGAATGATCCGCGGGGTGCAGGAGCGCGGACAACGGGAGGGGCGGGGCGTCGTATGACTCCGGATGCCGTGGGCGAGCCGCCGCTCGCCGATGTGCGGGTGGTGGACCTGACCACGACGTTCATGGGTCCCTACTGCACGCTCCTGCTCGCGCAGATGGGTGCGGACGTCGTCAAGGTCGAGGCGCCCGCCGGCGACGTCGTCCGGTACGTCGGGGACGAGCAGGGCACCGGGCTGGGCCCGGTGTTCCTCAACGCGAACCGGGGCAAGCGCAGCATCGTGCTGGACCTGAAGCAGCCCGCGGGTCGTGAGGTGCTCACGCGTCTGATCGGCACCGCCGACGTGTTCGTGCACAACATGCGGCCGGACGCGGTGACGCGGCTCGGGGTCCGCGCCGGCGACGTGCACGCCGCCAACCCGCGCGCCGTGTACTGCGTGGTCCGCGGCTTCTCCAGCGCGGGCCCGTACCGCGACAAGGCCGCGTACGACGACGTCATCCAGGCGTCCTCCGGTCTCGCCGCCGTGCAGGGCGGACCGGGCGAGCCGACCTACGTCCGGACGCCGGTCGCCGACAAGGCGACCGGCCTGATGGCCGTCGGAGCGATCGCCGCCGCGCTGTACCAGCGGGAGCGGACGGGGCGTGGCTGCGCGATCGAGGTGCCGATGCTCGAGACGATGGTCTCGTTCACCCTGCTCGACCAGCAGGGCGGCTACGTCTTCGATCCCCCGCGCGGTCCCGCGGGTTACGCCCGCACGGACTCGCCGTACCGCAGGCCGTACCGGACCGCCGACGGCCACGTCGGCGTCATGGTCTACACGGACGCGCAGTGGCGGGCGTTCTTCGACCTCGTGGACAGGCCGGAGCTCGCCGAGGACCCCCGCTTCCGCACGATCACCGCCCGGACGGTGCACATCGACGAGCTGTACCGGCTGCTCGAGGAGGAGGTGGGCCGGCGGTCGACCGCGGAGTGGCTGGCGGCGTTCGACGCGCGCGGCATCCCGGCGATGCCGGTGCTGACCGTGCCCGGGTTGTTCGGCGACGAGCACCTGCGCGCGACGGGCATGTTCGAGGACGCGGTGCACCCCACCGAGGGGTCGCTCCGGCTCGCCCGGTTCCCGGTCGACTTCGCCGGGTCCCCGCGCGTCGACCTCCGGCCCGCACCCCGGCTCGGGGAGCACGGGCCGGAGATCCTCGCCGAGCTCGGCTACCCGCCGGAGGAGATCGACGCGCCGGGCAACGGGCGTCGGCGCGCGGGGCCTGCCGACCCGACCCCGGTCGCGGAGGCCTGATGCCGCGCATCGCCCAGGAGTTCGCCGACATCCCCTTCGCGCGGCTCGTGCCCGGCTCGGTCCACCGCACGCGGTACGCGCTGACCGCCGACCTCGTCGCCACGTACGGCCGCCTCGTCGACGACGCCGGTGAGGACGCCGACAACGACGCCGCCGCCGTCGGCACCCCGGACGTGGCCGCCGCGGACACGCCTCGCCTCGTGCCGCCGTACGTGTACTGCACCTTCCTCCCGATCTACCGCGCCCTCGGCGGGCGCATGGAGCAGGGCAGCGTGCACACCCGGCAGCGGGTGGAGCAGCGTGCGCAGGCGTTCGTCGGCGACGTCCTCGACGTCGAGGTCACCGTCGGCGCGGCCGAGCTGCGCGCGGGCCGGCCCACGGTCGAGCTCGTCGCCGAGTACGTCCGCCGAGGCGTGCTCGTCTGTCGCACGACCTCGACGATCCTGTGGGGGTACGCGGCCCGATGACGAACCCACCCGGCGACCCGGCGGCCGTCGAGCCGACGCGGACCTTCACGCAGCGCGACATGGACGAGTTCGGCATCGCGAGCGGCGGCACCGGCCTCATCCACACCGAGCCCGCCTATGCTGCGACGACCCCCTTCGGGGCGACCCTGGTGCAGGGCGTCTACCTGCTCGCCGTGATCGAGAGGCACCTGTGCGAGCACGTCCCCCGCTGGGCCGAGGGTGGCGAGCTCGAGGTCGGGTTCGTCGCCCCGGTGACGGAGGGGACCCCGTTCATCGTCGAGATCCGCGAGACCACGGACGTCACGGGAACCACCGGCCCCGGGGAGGCGGGCGGGCGATCCCTGACGTGGAGCGTGCTGGGTACGACGCCCTCGGGACCCGCCGTGGTCGGCACGGCGCGCGTGCTTCCGGGCTGATCGTCCGGCCGCGCCCCATGGGGCAAATTGGGACACGGACGGCTCCCGATTCCGAGGTTCCATCGTCACGTCAGCACGCCAACCGTCCTCGGGCCCGGCCTCCCCGCCGGTCCCGTGCAGAGCAAGGGAGCCCGACGGTGAAGTTCCAGCTGTTCATGCTGCCGACGATCCCGGCGACGTTGGAGGAGCGCGCCGCCAAGCGCCCCATCGGCCGGGACGTCGACGCCTTCCAGGCGATGATCGACGAGGTTCGCGAACTCGCGGTCATCGCCGACCAGGCGGGTTTCGACGTGTTCTCGACCACCGAGCACCACTTCCACTCGGAGGGGTTCGAGGCGTCGGTCCAGCCGATGATGCTCTATGCCGACCTGGCCGCCCGTACCGAGAACATCGCCTTCGCGCCGCTGTCGCTGGTGCTGCCCGCCAACGACCCGTTGCGGGTGGCCGAGCAGGTCGCCTACCTCGACCACCTCACGAAGGGCCGGGTGTACGGCGGTTACGCGCGCGGTTACCAGGACCGCTGGGTGAACGTCTTCGGCCAGCACATCCCGGTCAAGGGCACCCCCATGGACGGCAGCCCCGACGACAAGCACAACCGCGCGGTGCACGAGGAGTACCTCGAGCTGATCTACAAGGCGTGGACGGACGACCTGCTGACCTTCGACGGCGAGTTCTACAAGGTGCCCCCGAAGGAGGGGATCACCCGGTGGCCGGCCGCCGAGTGGACCCGCCAGTACGGGCACCCGGACGAGATCGACGAGAACGGCCACATCCGTGGGATCTCGGTGATCCCCAAGCCCTACCAGCAGCCTTATCCCCCGGCGTTCCAGCCGTTCTCGGTGTCCGAGTCGACGATGGTGCACACCGCGCAGCACGGCGTCATGCCGATCATCCTCGTGGCGGAGCCCGGGCAGTTCACGCACCTGGCCAAGCTGTACCAGTCCTCGGCTGCCGATGCGGGTCGCGATCTCAAGCTCGGCGAGAACATCGGTGCGTTCCGAGCGGTGGCATTCGGTGAGGACCGGCAGCAGGCCTGGAACCTGATGGAGCGGACGAACTACTACGGGTTCCAGATCTACTTCTCCGGGTTCGGGTTCTGGGAGGCCCTGCGCCTCCCGAGCGACGAGCAGAAGTACCCGAAGGGTTCGGCGCTGCTGCCACCCGAGGAGTGGACGATGGAGCGGTTCACCGGGACTAAGTACGGCCTGGCCGGCACGGTCGACGACATCAAGCGGGACATCGAGGACCTGGCGACGATCCACGGCAACGGCGGCGAGCTCGAGTGGTTCTCCTGGTTCTTCGACCAGGGCCTGATGCCGATCGACGAGGCCAGGCGGCAGCTCGAGCTCTTCGCCGAGCACATCATCCCCGAGTTCCGCTAGACGACCGGCCCCGGGGGCGGGGGGCGCGGCGGACCGTGGGGGACGCCGCGCCCACCGTGTTCCCGGGCAGCACCGGCCGCACATCCGTGGACCACCGCCGATATCGAAGGAGCGCATGTGTCCGAGCACATCTACCGCGTCATCGAGATAGTCGGATCCTCGCCCGGGTCGGTGGACGAGGCCATCCACAACGGGATCGCCCGCGCTGCGCAGACCATGCACGGTCTCGACTGGTTCGAGGTCACCCAGATCCGCGGGCACCTCGCCGAGGGGGCCGTCGATCACGTCCAGGTCGGGCTCAAGGTCGGGTTCCGGCTGGA
This sequence comes from Pseudonocardia yuanmonensis, assembly GCF_039542425.1. NCBI lineage: Bacteria > Bacillati > Actinomycetota > Actinomycetes > Pseudonocardiales > Pseudonocardiaceae > Pseudonocardia > Pseudonocardia yuanmonensis. Next base: position 24,884 of record NZ_BAABIC010000010.1, on the reverse strand, counting down.
CGAGGCGCAGTAGGCGGACGCTGTGCGGAGGCGGACGACGACGTGAGCGGGAGCATCGCCTGGGCGGCTGCGGTGGGCGACGCGCTCGTCGACGGCGGCGTGGACGTCGCCGCGCACCTGCCGGACTCACGGCTGCAGGGCGTGCTCGCGCGGCTGGCCGAGCGTGGGGTGGCGATGCGCTGCCTGACGCGGGAGGAGGAGTGCGTCGGCTACGCGGCGGGCCGTGCGCTCGCGGGCGGGCGGCCGGCGGTGCTCATGCAGTGCTCCGGTCTGGGCAACAGCCTGAACGCCCTGGGCTCGCTCGTCGTGCCCTACGGCATCGGGCTGCCCCTGGTCCTCTCGATGCGGGGGACCCTCGGCGAGGCCAACCCGGCGCAGGTGCCGATCGGGCTGGCCACTCCCGCGCTGCTCGCCGCGCTCGCAATCCCCGTCTACTCGATCCGTGACCCGGACGGCAGGGACGCGGCCTCGATCGTGGGCGGGGTCCTCACGCTGGCCCGGCGGGCCGGGCGTACCGCCGCGGTGGCGCTCGAACCGGAACTGGGTGGTGGCCGTGGAGCCCACTGACGTGGCGGCGGTGGTACTGGCGACGCACCCGGACGCTCTCGTGGTCGCCGCGCTCGGCACAGCGACGTCGGCGCTGCGGCTCGCGTCCGACGACGGCCCGCACCTGTACCTCGGTGGCGCGATGGGGTCGGCGCTCGCCACCGCCCTGGGGGTCGCGGAGGCGGTGCCCGAGCGCGCCGTCGTCGCCCTGCTCGGGGACGGCGAACTGCTGATGAGCGCCAACGGGCTCTGGTCCGTCGCCGCGTACCGGCCGGCGAACCTCGTCGCGGTGGTACTGAACGACGGGCACTATTCGATCACCGGGGGGCAGCCGTTGCCCGTCGATCCCTGCTTCGCCGACGTGGCGGGCGCACTTCCCGGCCTCAGCGCCGCCCGCGTGTCGGACGGCCGGAACCTGCGCGACGCGCTGCTGGGGCTGCCCCGCCCGGCGCTGGTCGAGGCCGTGGTCGAGACCGGCAGCAGGCCGGGCCCGTCGCCGTTCGTCGATCCCGGCTCGGTCCGAACGCAGTTCACCGCGGCCGTCCGCGCCGCTGGTCGGCGGGACACGGAACAGGAGGTCACCACGTGCACAGCGGACCTGTGAAGGTGGTCGTGCTCGGCCGTCGTGCGTCGGAGTGGCCGCTCGAGCAGTTCCGGGCCTGGGCGGCCGAGGAGCTCGCCCGAGGGCTCGCCGGACTGGAGGGTGCGACTCGTCAGGTCCAGTCGCTCACCCTGCTCGGCGGCTACCGCCGCGGCGACCCGATCTACGACCTCGTCCACGAGCTGTGGTTCCCCGACGAAGCGGTGGCCCGGTGGGCCAGCGCCTCCCGGGCCTTCACCGCGCTGATCGGCGACCGCGCGCTGGACCCGGCCTCGCTGACCGTGCTGCACGTCGAGGAGCACGTCGTCAAGGATCTCGGGAACCCCGCCGGCGCAGTCAAGAGCATCGAGTTCGTGACCCGTCGGCCGGATCTGCCGTGCCCGGAGTTCCGCCGCTACTGGCGGGAGGTGCACGGGCCCCTGGCCGCCACGATCGCGCCGATCCGGAGGTACGTGCAGAGCCACTGCCTGTCCTCGTGCTACACGACCGAGGACGATGCGCCGCGCTGGGACGGGCTGGCGACGACCTGGTTCGCCGACGTCGCGGCGATGCGCCGATCCGCGACCCTGCCCGAGTACCGTGCGACCCGCGAGGACGAGCCGCGCTTCCTCGCGCCCGGACACCTGCCGTTCCTCATCACGACCGAGACCGTCACCGTCGACTCGCCGACGTCCCCGTCGGCACCGGGAGCGTCACGATGATCTACGAGCTGCGCGAGTACACCGCCGTGCCCGGACGCCTGCCGGCGCTGGTCGAGCGGTTCAACTCCGCCACCTGCCGGATCTTCCGCAAGCACGGGATGGAGCTGGTGTTCCTCAGCCGCACCGATGTCGGGGACGATTCGAAGAACGAGATCGTCTACGTCCTGCGCTTCGACTCCTACGACGACCTGCAGAGCAAGTGGGCGGCCTTCTTCGCCGACCCCGAGTGGAAGACCGTGGCCGCGCGTAGCGAGGAGGCCGGTCCGCTCGTCGCGCGGGTTCGCCGCCGCCTGCTCACGACCGCGGACTTCCCGGGCGTCGAGTCCGGGCCCACGGGGTGACCGGCACCAGGGCCCGCCTGCCGCGGAGTCCCCGATGAAGATCGTCGACGTCACCGCGTTCCCCACCTCGTTCCCCGTCAGCCCGCGTGGCGGCGAGCGGCTCGGGATAGGCCGCGCGGTCAAGCGCGACGCGGTGGTCGTGCGCGTGCGCACCGGCGACGGTCTCGTGGGCTGGGGCGAGGCGCACCACGCCCGCTCGCCCGGCACGATCGGACACCTGATCAACAGCACGCTGCGCGAGCTGGTCCTTGGGCTGGACGCCGCCGACGTCGTCGGCATCTGGCGCAGCGTCTACACCGCCCAACTCGCCAGCCACGGGCTCGGCGCCGCCGCGGCGATCGCGCTGAGCGGGATCGACATGGCGCTCTGGGACGTGCGGGGCAAGGCGGCCGGCTGGCCGCTGCACCGGCTGCTCGGCGGCGCCGCCCGACCGGTCCGGGTCTACGCCGGGGGTGTGGCGCTGGGCTGGAGCGAGCCGGAGGCACTGCTCGACCAGGTACGACCGTTGGTCGAGCGCGGGTACCAGGCGGTCAAGCTGCGCATCGGCGAGGGCCCGGGACCGGACCTCGCCCGCATCGCCGCGGTCCGCGCGGAGTTCCCCGAGCTGGACGTTCTCGTCGACGCGAACACGGCCTACGACCTCGACGACGTACGACGCGTCGCCCCCGGGCTACGCGAGCACCGGGTCGGCTGGCTGGAGGAGCCGTTCCCGCCGCACGATCACCGCAGCTACGCCGAGGCCGCGCGCATCATCGGTGTGCCGCTGGCGGCCGGCGAGAACCACTACACACGCTTCGAGTTCCACCGGCTGGTCGAGGACGGCGCCGTCACCGTCCTGCAACCCGACCTGTCCAAGTCCGGCGGGATCACCGAGGTGCAGCGGATCGCCGCGATGGCCTCGGCGTGGAAGCTGCGCGTGCACCCGCACACCGCCTCGACGGGGCTGAACATGGCCGCGACCGTGCACCTGCTCGCGGCGACCGAGAACGCGGGCTACTACGAGGCCGACGTCAGCCACGACAACCTGTTCCGCGACGAGCTGGTGCCGACTCCGCTCCCGACCCGCCCGGACGGCACCGTGCTCCCACCGGAGGGACCGGGGCTCGGGGTGGAGGTCGACGAGGACTTCCTCGCCGCCCACCCCGTGATCGAGGGCCCCGGCTTCGTGCGGTGACCCTCACGCCTCGGCGAGGTAGTCGCGGATCACGCGCCCATCGAGTAGGTGAAGGTGACGTCCGCCCACATCACCGAGGGGGCCGACAGCGGAGTGAAGGGGGCGAGCCTGCCCGCGGGGTGACCCTCGGGGAAGGCGAAGGAGATGTCGTCGACCGTGGCCTCGTACAGGTCGGCGACGAAGGGCAGCGGCAGCTCGATCAGCTCGCTCAGTGCCGCGCGGCCTCCCTCCGGGACGCCTTCGGATCGGCGGGTGCTCCGACGCCCGCCGCGGACGTGGGGTCGACGGTGTTCATGCCGCCTGCGCTCCTTCGCTCGGGGTCAGAAGGTCGTGTTGTCCAGGTCGATGCCGGCCGCCTGCAGCTTCCGGTACAGCGTCGACCGCGAGATGCCGAGGAGTGCGGCGGCGTCCTTCTTGTTCCCGCCGGTCTCGGCCATAGCGTCGAGGATGGCGTGGATCTCGGCCCGTTCGAAGCGCGTGAGCGTCAGGCGCGGGGCGGCCCGCCGCACCTCCGGGGGCAGGTTGGCGAGCCCGGCGACCGCTCCGCCCGGGGTCGCCTCGAGCACCCGCTCCACCAGCCTCCGCAACTCTCCGATGTTGCCCGGCCAGGACAGCCGCATGAGCAGCTGCACGGCCTCGGGTGCGACCCTTCGAGGGGCCGCGAACGCCGCGATCAGCGTGGGGATGTCGCGCAGGCGGTTTCGCAGCGGCGGGAGGCGGAGCTGATCGGCGTCGAGCCCGGGCAGCACCATGTCGTCCCAGGACGAGGCGCACCGGAAGGTCGCCACGCAGCGCCACCCGCGGGCGCACGCGTCGCCGAGGATCGCGGACAGGCGCCGTCGGGCGAGCCCGTCGAGCAGGTCCAGGTGGCGCAGCAGGAGCCCACCGGGCGGTTCGGCGAGCGCGACGCGCAGACCGTCGAACCACGCGTCGAGGCCGGTGACCTCGGCCTGCGCGGCATCGCAGACCAGTGGGTCGTCGCCGTGCTCGCGGAGGAGTGCGAACCCGACCGCGGCCTTGCCGACCCCTGGTTCACCACAGAGCACTACGGTCCGGACGGCGAGCGCCGACCGAGCCGCGCGGCACGCCCAGAGGAAGGCCCGGTCGGTTCCGGCCAGTCCGTCGGGCGCGGTGAGGCGGGGGGCGGACCGCGCCGACGCTGTGGGCTCGGCTGCGGGCCGGATTTCGACCAGCGCCCCGATCACCTCACCGCCGTCCCGCAGGGGCATGGTCCGGGTCCGGGCACTGCGTCCACCGGGCAGCGGGAGGTCGCCGTCGACCGTTCCGTCGGCGCAGGAACCGGCGAGCACCCGGGCCACGTGGTCCCACAGGAGCGGCTGGTCCACCCCGTCGAGCAGCCTTGCCGCCTGGGGATTGGCCATCTGGACCCGGTCGTTGAGGACGAGGATCCCGGCGTGGGAGCGCCTGCTGCCGGACAGGAAGTGCGCCAGCAGCGCGCGCTCCTGGACGGTCTGCTGCTCGAAGAGCCGCTGCTCGATCGCCGTCGCCGTCTGCTCGGCGAGCACGGTCACCAGCCCGTTGTCCCGGTCCGCACCACAGGTGATGTCCAGAATGCCCATCGCTCGGCGCGTCAGCGGGTCCATGATCGGCACGCCGACGCAGGTGAACCGGACGAGCTCGTCGACGTAGTGCTCGTGGCCGTCGATGCGGGTGGTCCGGCCGAGCTCGACGGCCGTGCCCACGCCGTTGGTCCCCACCGCGTCCTCGGCGAAGACGAAACCCGGGGTGATGTGGAGGGAGTCGAGGGTGTGCAGGAGGCGCCGGTTCTGCACCCGGCGGTCGAGTATGCGCGCGGTCGCGTCGGTCACGAGGAAGCTGATGCCGAGCTCGCCGAGCCGCGCGTTCATCGCGTCCAGGACCGGGCCGGCCGCACGCAGCAGCCGCGACTCCGGGTCGACGCCCGGACGGTACGGCGGGGCGAGGCGGTCGGTGGCCACCGACCAGCTCGAGCACCGTTGCCACGACGAGGAGATCTCGGCACGCACGCGCACCGGCGCGGCCCCCGACGAGAGGAAGGACTCTCGTTCACTGGCCAGGATGTCGTCCACCACTCGATCCCTTCCACCAGAACCTCGTCGTTCTGCAGGACCAGGGCAGCAGGGCCGCCCGCCGCACGAACGATAGGTCGGAGACCGGGGCCGGAGCTGTCGCAATCTGGGACACGGCCGGGGAGCGGCTCGTCGTGCCCCAAGTTCGGACACCGGTCACCCCCCTCGAAGCGGTCGAATCGTCGGACGTGCCCGTCCTCGGCACACCACCACGACCATCTCGGGAGGAAGCGATGGGCGTCACGCTCCGCGGCGTCAACCTGGGCTACATGGGCCTCGACATGTCGCTCCTGGTGAACAAGGCCGAACACGTAGGCGCGCCCTACAACTGCCCGGCGATCGCCTACATCATCGAGACCCCGCAGGGCCGGATCCTCTGGGAGACGGGCCTGTCCGCGCGGTGTCCGGACGAGTGGCTCCCGGAATGGAAGCAGGTCGTCGACCTCGGCGCCGTGACCCCGGAGGCCTGCCTCGAGATCCGTCTCGAGCAGCTGGGCCTCGGGCCCGACGACTTCCGGTACGTCATCCAGGGACACATGCACACCGACCATGCCGGCGGGCTGCGGCTGTTCGAGGACGCCGGGGCCGAGATCGTCGTGCACGAGGACGAGTACGCGCACATCATGAGCCTCGACGAGGACAAGGACTTCTTCGCCCGCGTCGACTGGGCCTTCCTCGGCGACAAGAAGCCCACCCTCGTGTCGGGCCGCTCCATGGAGATCGCCGACGGTGTGCGCCTGCTCCACCTGCCCGGCCACACACCCGGGCAGATGGCCCTGCAGCTGCAGCTCGAGACCACCGGCACGGTCCTGCTCACCTCGGACGCGCTCTACCATCACGAGAACTACGTCGAGCCCACCGGCGAGCCGCAGATCTACTGGGACATCGACAAGTGGCGGACCTCGCTGGAGTCGCTCGGGCAGGTCGCCCGGGAGAACGACGCCTGGCTCTTCCCGGGTCACGACGAGACCGGCATCCAGCACTTCGACGGGCGCAAGGAGCTGAAGGCGATTCGGTTCGACGAGGGCCACACGTACGCGTAGCCGGTCCTGTCGTCGGTCGGCAGGGACGGGCGGCGCCGCGGATCGCAGGCGGTGCCGCCCGGCCCGGGTGAGGGGAGGTGGCGGACGTGGGAACGACGATCAGGGCGACCGGCGCCGTCGACTGCGACGTGCACAACGCCGTCCCCCGGCTCTCGGCGCTGTTCCCGTACCTGCCCGCCAGCTGGGTCGACTACTGCCGGGAGACGGGCGTCGAGGGGTTCGACCCGGCCTTCTACCCGCCGGGTGCTCCGCTGTCGGCACGGCCGGGGAGCCGCGTCGGGGAGGGACCGCCCGGCTCGGACCCGTGCGTCGTGCGCGACCACGTCCTCGACGGCCCGGGCGCGCGGTACGCCGTCCTGAACTGCCTGTACGCCGTGTCCGCGGTGCACAACCCGGACTGGGCGGCGAGCATGGCCCGCGCCCTCAACGACTGGCAGGCCGCGCAGTGGCTGGCCGCGGACCCCCGCTTCCGCGCGTCGATCGTGGTCTCGACGCGCGATCCGCACGCGGCCGCGGAGGAGGTCGCGCGCTGGGCCGGGCGGGGCTTCGTGCAGGTCCTGCTGCCCGCGTCGACCCCGGCGCCGCTCGGGCAGCGGGTCCACTGGCCCATCTACGCGGCGGCCGAGGCCGCGGACCTGCCGGTGGCCGTGCACCCCGGCGTCGGCTCGGCGAACCCGCTGTCACCGGTGGGATGGCCGTCCCACTACGTGGAGGACTACGCCTGCGCGGCCCTCACGCTGCAGTCCCAGCTGACCAGCATGGTGGCCGAGGGGGTGTTCGCCGCACATCCCGGCCTTCGGGTGGTGCTGCTGGAGAGCGGCGTCACCTGGCTGCCCTCGCTGATGTGGCGCTTCGACAAGAACTGGAAGGCCCTCCGCCGCGAGGTGCCCTGGGTCGACCGGCCGCCGTCGCAGGTGATCCGGGAGCACGTGCTGCTGAGCACCACGCCGCTCGACGCTCCTCCCGGCCTCGACCACGCGTGGGTGGACCGGTTCCTCACCCGGCTCGGGTCCGTCGAGATGCTCCTGCACGCCGGCGACTACCCGCACTGGCACCATGGGAACGCACCCACCGCACTGCTCGAGCAGCTCTCCCCCGCCGAACGGGAGCTCGTGCTGTCCGGCAACGCGATGCGGCTGTACCGACTGCCCGAGGAGGCCGGATGGGCACAGGCGGACTGATCGACTGCGACGTGCACAACGCCGTGTCGGGCGACGAGGAGCTGCGGCCCTACCTGTCGCAGCGCTGGCGACGGCACATGGAGCTGGTCGGCTCGCGGACCTTCTCGCCGTTCACCAAGGGCTACGCCTACCCCAAGGCGGCGCGCTTGGCGAGCAGGCGGGACGCGTGGCCCCCGACCGGCGGGCTCCCCGGCTCCGACCTGGACTTCATGCGCGGGCAGCTGCTCGACGCCTACCCGGTCGAGCGCGCCGTGCTCAACTGTCTCTTCCGCGCCCCCGAGCAGCGGTACGACGCCTACGGCGCCGCACTCGCCGCCGCGGTGAACGACTGGCAGGTCGAGCAGTGGCTCGAGCGCGACGAGCGTCTCCGCGCGTCCGTCACCGTGCCGTTCGAGTTCCCCGACCTGGCCGCCGCGGAGATCGACCGCTCGTCCGCACACCCGGGGTTCGTGCAGGTCCTGCTGTACCCGCGGACCGCCGCCCCCCTCGGACGGCGCCAGTACTGGCCGATCTACGAGGCCGCCTGCCGGGCGGGACTGCCCGTCGGCATCCATGCCGCCTCGACCACACCGGGCCCCATCACCGCGACGGGCTGGCCCTCGTACTACATCGAGGACCACACCGGGCTCGCCGTCGCCTTCCAGGCCCAGGTCGTCAGCCTGATCTTCAACGGGGTGTTCGACCGGTTCCCCGGGCTCCGCGTCGTCCTGCTGGAGGGCGGCTTCGCCTGGGTCCCCGCCCTCGCGCACCGCCTCGACGCGCTCCACGCACGGCTCGGGGAGGAGGTGCCCGACCTGCGGTACCCGCCGTCGCACTACCTGCGCACCCACATCAGGATCACGACGCAGCCGATGGAGGAACCCGAGCGGGCCGCCGACCTGGTGCCGCTGCTCCGGGAGGTCGGTGCCGACCTGCTCATGTTCTCGACCGACTACCCGCACTGGGACTTCGACGACCCGTACCGTGCCTTCCGCACCCGCGTGCCCCCGGACCTGCGCCGACGGATCATGCACGACAACGCGTGCGCGACCTACCGGCTGGCCTCGTGACCGGCTCGCACCGGCAGGTCGTCGTGGCCGCCGCCGACGAGATCCCCCCGGGCGGCCGGAAGATCGTCGACGTCGACGGGCGCTCCATCGGGGTGTTCAACCTCGGCGACGACTACGTCGCGCTCCGCAACACCTGCCCGCACGAGGGCGCGCCGCTGTGCGAGGGCGTGCCGTCCGGGGCGCTCACGTCACCGAGGCCCGGCGTGTACCACTACGAGCGACGCGGCGAGATCCTCCGCTGCCCGTGGCACCAGTGGGAGTTCGACATGCGCACCGGCCGCTCCTGGGTGGACCCGGAGGGGCTCCGGGTCCGCAGCTACCGGGTGACCAGCGACGGCGAGCACGTCGTCCTCCACCTGTGACGTCGGCCGAGGGCCCGGGGGCCGGACGACGTGCTGCGCGCCTCCGGCGCCGGTCAGGCGCGGACGCCTCGCTGCCCGATCGCCCCGCGGAGGCCGACGCAGCCGATGCACCCGACGCAGTCCACGCAGTCGACACACCCGATGCAGGCCACGCAGCGCATGCAGTTCACGCAGGCCAGGGTGCCCACGCACCAGCGGAGGCCGACGCCGAGGAGGGTGAGCACGCTGGCCACGATCCCGACGCTCCCGGCGGTGGCGGCGCTCCCGGCCACGGCGACGCTGCCGGCGGTGGCCGCGCTCCCGGCCACGGCGACGCTGCCGGCCGTCGCCACGCTCCCGGCCACCGCGACGCTGCCGGCGGTGGACGCGCTCCGGGCCACGCCCACGCTGCCGGCGGTCGAGACGCTCCCGGCCACGGCGATACTGCTGACGGTGCCCGCGCTGCCCGCGACCGCGACACTGTCGGTGGTCCCGACGCTGCCGACAGACGCGATCGTGCCGGTCCCGGACGGCGTGCTCGCGGGATCCTGCTCGCCCTGAGCGGGTCCCTCCTCGTCGGTCATGACGGGCATGGTGCCGGACCTCGATCGCGTGGTCCAGGCACGGCAGGCCGGTCGGTCGGCCTGCGCCGGCACACCTGCCGACGACGTCCCCCTCCTCGGAGACCCTCAGCCGCCGTCCCGCCGGGCGTCGTGATGGGCGGCGGCGAAGCGCTCGATCGTCACGAGGCAGATGTCGTGCGGCTGGAAGGTGCCCGCCGCCCAGGTCTGCAGCCAGGCCCCGAGCCCGAACACCGGCGTCGACCGGTACAGCCGCCAGGCGTCGGGGGGCCGACGACCGAGGGCGTCGAGGTACCCGGCCAGCAGCGCGCGCTCGTGCTCGCGCCGGTCGGCGACGGGGAGGCTGGAGGTGAGGAAGTAGCCGACGTCGTGGACCCAGCTGCCGGAGCGGACCAGCTGCCAGTCGTAGAAGCCGACGGTGTTCCCGACCGTGTAGGTGTTGCCGGGGTGGGGATCGCCGTGCAGCAGCGTCTGCGGGCCGGCGGCGGCGATCCGGGCCCACCCGCGGAACCCTCGTTCGATCTCCCCGGCGTCGAGGCCGAGGGGGTGCCCGGCCCGCCGCAGCTTACGGAGGGCGTGGACGAAGCCGGCCCGGGCGACGGGAGCCCAGGCGGGACCGAGCCGCCACGGACGCACGAACGCCGGCAGCGGAGCGTCCCAGAACGTCCCGTGCAGGCGGGCCAGCTCGCCGAGACCGGCGGCGACCTGCTCGACGGTCAGCGGCGCGAGCGCGCTGTTCGGGCGCCCGCCGCGCAGCGTCACGTCCTCCATGACGACCACGGCGGCGAGGCGACGGCGGTCGGTCGCCGCGGCGTGGAAGGCGGGGTGCTCGAGCGGCAGGTCCGGGCCGTGTCGGACCAGGTTCGCCTCGGCCTCGCGCGCACCCAGTGCGGTGAGCGCCACCCGGTTGAGGAGCCGCCCCTCCCGCTTGACGAACACCCGCGGCGGCCCGCCGGAGCCCGCGTACCCGAGCTCCACGACCGCGCGGGAGTTCGTGCCGTCGACGACGTCGGCGACGCGGACTCGCGTCACGGCCCGGCCCAGGGCGGCACTCATCCAGGCCGGCGTCAGCTCGGACCAGTCCCGGGGCACCGTCAGCACGCGGGTGATCATCGCGTGCCCGTGGAGAACCTTCCGCGCAGACCGAACCGGCCCGCCACCGGGGGCGCCCGGTGGCGGGCCGGGCCACCCACCTCGCCTTCCCCCCACGTGCCGACGAGGTGGGCTCGACCTACAGACGTCTCGATCTCGCCGGATGTGACAGCCCATCCCGAACCGGCCGCCCGGAGTTCCGGCGGCGTGGTCTCGATCCGCGAGATCTTCACGACGTCACCGTCGTCGTCGTTGCGGGACGGGCGTCGTGCCCGCACGGAGGGGTCAGGACGAACTTGCCGACGTCGGCCGAGCGCGCGAAGGCCTCCTGCGCCTCGTGGATGGCGGCGAGGTCGTAGCGCGCGGCGATGCGCGGCCGGACCCGGCCCGCCGCCGCGTCCTCGGCCAGGCGGGCGAAGTGGGTCGGTGTGTGCATCGAGGACCCGATCAGGCTGATGTTGTGCAGATAGAGCCGGCGCAGGTCGAGCTCGGTGGAGGCGCCGCCGACCGCGCCCGCGATCACCCACCTGCCGCCGTCCCGGACGTGCTCGAGCAGGCGGGTGAGCAGGGGCCCGCCCACGACGTCGACCACGGCGTCGAGCCCGTCGGGCGCCACGCGCGCCGCCGCCCCGGCCGTGCGGGCGGGATCCCGGTCGCGGTGCACGACCTCGGCGGCGCCCGCCTCGCGGACGAGGTCCTCCTTCTCCGGCGAGGTCACGGCGACCACCCGCGCGCCGCGCGCGGCGGCGAGCTGGACCGCGGCCAATCCGACCCCGCCGGAGGCGCCGGTGATCAGGACCGTCTCGTCGGCGCGGAGGTGGCCGCGTTCGAGCATGCCCATCGCGGTGCCGTACGCGATCGGCAGGCACGCCAGCTCCTCGTCGGACAGCGGGGACCCGTCCATCCGGTGGACCCGGTCGGCCCGGGCGACGACGTAGGAGGCGAACCCACCGTCGGCCTCGCTGCCCAGCAGGCCCACCGGGTTGGCGTCCGGTCCGTCCCCGTCGTAGAGGGCGGAGTCGACCAGGACCCGCGCCCCGAGCAGGGCGTCGTCCGTGCCGTGGCCGACGGCGGCGACCCGGCCCGCGATGTCCCCGCCCTGGATCCGCGGGAAGTCGACGGGACCGCGCCAACCCGCGAGCGCGTCGGGGTGCCCGGGCAGACCGTAGGCGCCCTTCCGGGTCCAGATGTCGGTGTTGTTGACCGCGGCCGCGGACACCTCGACCAGGACCTCCCCCGGCCCCGGTGCCGGGACGGGGACCTGCCGGAGCTCGAGGCTCACGGGGCCCCCGAAGCCGACCAGTACCGCGGCCGGCATGGTGTCCGGCACGGTCGTCCTCGTCCTCGTCATGCGTTTCCTCGCTGTCGACGTGGGTGGGGGTGGTCAGCGCAGCCGCTCGAGGAGATGGCCATGCGGTCGCGCTCGGCGGTCAGGTACTCCACGTCGTGGAGGGTGGCCGACGACTCGTGCGCGATCCGTTGCACGACGTCGATCCCGTGCTGCTCGCGCGCGCCGATCTTCTCGGGGTTGTCGGTCGCGAGCCGCACCCGGCCGATCCCGAGCTCGTCGAGGATCCGGCCCCGCGGAGGTCGTCCGCAGCTGCTCGACGGAGGGCCGAGCCGGTGGGCCTCGGCCCCGCGCTGGTCGATCGCGACGCACAGGAACCCGGAGGTGTGCTCGAGGAAGAACGCGACCGAGTCCGTGTCGGCCTGCTCGGCGGCCATGATCAGGTCGCCCTCGTTCTCCCGGTCGTCGTCGACCACCAGGACCCTGCCTCCCGGCGCCGAGGACGGCGAGGGCCTCTCGGTGGACGCCATCGTCGGACATCCCTCCTCCTGGGCTGGTGGTCGGCTCCCTCGGTGTCCGACCGTGGACCGGCTCGGCCGACGGGCGACCCGATCGGGCCGCTGTGCGAGCTTCACCACGATGCGTTCGCTTAGTGAACGAATCGACCGAAGAGTGGCAGCCGCGCCGCCCGGCGTCAACGGCTAGGGCGTCCTCGGATCGAGGACGTCCACCCTCGTGACAGGCCGGATTCACGCGAGGAAGCCCCGCGACCACCCCTTGACAGGACCGGTGGCCCACCTCACGCTTGCCGCACTGCTTTGAACGCATTGTTCATTATGTGAACGTATCCGACGAAGGGAGATGATCGTGGAAGCCGACGGGAGCACCGTCGATGCCGACGTGGTGGTGGTGGGAGCCGGCGTCGCAGGGCTGGTCACCGCCCGCGAGCTGACCCGGGCCGGTCTCCGGGTGGTCGTCCTCGAAGCCCGCGACAGGCTCGGCGGCCGGGTCTGGACGGATCACCGCCTGGGGCGCGACCTCGAGATCGGCGGCACCTGGATCCACTGGGTGCAGCCCCACGTCTGGGCGGAGGTCAGCCGCTACGGCCTCGGGGTCACCCGGGGCCCGCGCCCGGAGAAGGCCTACTGGCTGGCCGGGGACGAGGTCCGGACCGGCACGCTGGACGGCTTCATGCAGCTGATCGACCCGGGCATGCGTCGGCTGCTCGCCGACACGATGCGGGTGATCCCGCGCCCCGACGCGCCCACGGCCGGGCCCGAGGTCGCGGAGGCCGACAAGTTCACCGTCGGGGAGAAGCTGGCGGAGCTGCAGCTGTCCGAGGACGAGTACAACGCCAACGAGGCCGCGTGGGTGGGTCACTTCAACGCCCCCCTCGAGGACGGCGCGTTCGCGAACGCCCTCCGGTGGACGGCGGCGACCGCGGGGTCCTGGCACCTCATGCACGAGGCGTCGGCCGTCTTCCGCCTCACCGACGGGACGGCCGCCCTCGTGGCCGCCCTCGCGGCGGACACGAGGGCCGACATCCGCGCCGGCACCGTCGTGAGCCGGATCGAGCACGACGCGAACGGCGCCGTGGTGCGGACGACGGACGGGCAGGCCGTCTCGGCTCGCCGCGTGGTGCTCACCCTCCCGCAGAACATCCTCGGGGACCTCCAGGTCGACCCGCCGCTGAACGCGGGCAAGCTCGCGGCGTCCCGGGAGAAGACCGCGTCGCGCGGGCTGAAGGCGTGGATCCGCGTCCGCGGACCGGTCCAGCCGTTCTTCGCCTACTCCTCGGCCGCCCACCCGCTCTCGGTCGTCCGCACCGAGTACCTGGGCGACGACGACGCCGTCCTCGTGGCGTTCGGCGCCGACGCGGACCGGCTGGACCCGAACGACCGCGACGCCGTCGCCCGGGCGCTCACCGTCTGGCGGGACGACCTCGAGGTCCTGGAGACCACCGGGCACGACTGGATGGGCGACCCGTTCTCGCGGGAGACCTGGTTGATGCAGCGCCCCGGCCAGCTGACCGGGTATCTCGCCGACCAGCAGGCGGCGGAGGGCGTGCTGCACTTCGCGAGCAGCGACATCGCCGACCTCTGGGCCGGGTTCATCGACGGCGCTGTCGAGAGCGCCCTGCGCGCCGCGCGCCAGATCAGCGCCGGGCTCCCCCGTCGACCGTCCGTCACGAGCCGCACGACCGAGAGGGACCTGCCGTGACCAGGTCCGTCCCCACGATCGACGAAGCCCAACTTCCGTTCGGTGATGGGCACCCTGCCGGCCGGCCTCGTGGCCCTGGCCGGGCTGCCGGACCCCGCCGCGGGCCCGCACGGGCTCGTCGTCGGGACCTTCCAGTCCCTGTCCCTGGCCCCTGCCCTGGTCACCTTCAGCGTGGCCCGCACCTCGACGAGCCGGCCAGGGGTCCGCCGGGCCGGGCGGCTCTGCGCGAGTGTGCTCGCCGAGGGGCAGGAGCACGTCCGCCGGGCCCTGTCCCGGCGGCAGCCGGACAAGTAGCCGGACAAGTTCGCACCCTGGCCGCGACACGCGCCGGACGGCTCGTGTTCAACGGCTGGCCGACCGGTGTCGCCGTCACCCCGGCGCAGCACCACGGCGGCCCCTACCCCGCCACCACCTCGGCCGCACACACCGCGGTCGGATCCACCGCGATCCGGCGCTTCCTCCGCCCGGTGGTCCACCAGGACGCGCCCGAGGCCGTCCTGCCTCCCGCCGTGCAGGAGACGAACCCGCTCGGGGCTCCCCGCACCGTCAACGTCGCCGGTGAGTCCGGCTCGTGGGGGACCCGCACCCGCAACGACCAGAACGGAGACCGACGATGACCTCCCGCCGCATGCGCCTGTTCGCCTTCGACTTCCAGGGCCCGGCCCACCTCTCGGCCGGCCTGTGGCGGCACGGCGCCGACCGGGGCGACCGGTACACGAGCCTGCGCTACTGGACCGACTACGCCCGGCTGCTCGAGCAGGCGCGGTTCGACGGCGTCTTCTTCGCCGACAACGTCGGCTACCACGACGTCTACCAGGGAAGCGTGGCCGGCGCCCTCTCCGACGCCGGGCAGATCCCGGCCAACGACCCGTTCCTCGTGGTCTCCGCGATGGCCTCCGTGACCGAGAACCTCGGCTTCGGGCTGACCGCCTCCACCTCCTACGAGCACCCCTACGCCCTGGCCCGCCGGTTCACGACGCTGGACCACCTCACCGACGGCCGCGTCGGCTGGAACCTCGTCACCTCCTACGCCGACAGCGCCGCGCGCAACCTCGGCACCGGCACCCAGGTCCCCCACGACGAGCGTTACGACGTCGCCGCCGAGCACCTGGAGGTCTGCTACAAGCTCTGGGAGGGCAGTTGGGAGGACGGCGCCGTCGTGCGCGACCGGGCCGCGGGCGTGTTCGCCGATCCCGCCCGGGTCCACGAGATCGGGCACCACGGCCGCTACTTCGACGTCCCGGGCATCGCGCTGTGCGAGGCGTCCCCGCAGCGGACCCCCGTGATCTTCCAGGCGGGCGGGTCGGCCAAGGGGCGCGCCCTCGCCGCCGGCCACGCCGAGGCCGTCTTCGTCAACGCCGTGTCGATCCCCTCGCTCGCCCGCCAGGTGCAGCAGCTGCGCGGTCTCGCGGCCGGGGCCGGGCGCGACCCGCAGAGCGTCCGGGTCCTGCAGATGCTCTCGGTCGTGTGCGCCCCGACGGACGAGGCGGCCCACGCCAAGTACGAGTCCTACCGGCGACTGGTCGGCTACACGGGGGCGATGGCCCGCTACAGCGGCTGGACCGGGTTGGACATGGCGCAGTTCGACCCCGACGTGCCGTTCCGGAACGTCGACACCAACGCCGGCCAGACCATGGTCGACCTCTTCTCGAAGATGGACCCCGACAAGGAATGGACCCCGCGCGACATCGCGGAGTTCATCGGCATCGGCGGCACCGGCCCCACCCTGGTCGGCTCCCCCGCGACGATCGCGGACGAGCTGATCCGGTGGATGGACGAGACCGGCATCGACGGCTTCAACCTCGGGCACGGCGTCAAGTACCAGGACATCGCGGACTTCGTCGAGCTCGTCGTGCCCGAGCTGCAGCGTCGCGGGGTGGTCTGGACCGAGTACGAGGGCTCGACCCTGCGGGAGAAGCTCTACGGCCCCGGCACGGTCCGGCTGCGCGACGACCACCCGGGCAGCCGCTACACCGTCCGGGCCGACGACCGGCCCCGGCCCGCTGCCGCGTCCGACTACGAGGTGGCCGTCTGAGAGACGTCCGCGCACGCACGGCGCCTGGTCCTCGGGGCCTCCACCGACCTGTGCACGGCGGCCGCGTTCGCTCAGTGAACAGAGGATCCGTAAGGTGAGCAGCACTCGGTGAGGGGAGACGATGGGCGAGGCGACGGAGCCGACGGATCTCACCAACAAGTCGGTGGCCAAGGCGGTGGCCCTGCTGCGCGCGCTCGCGGCTCACCCACGCACCGGTGCCACGGTCACCACCCTCGCCAAGGCGGTGGGCCTCAGCAGGCCCACCGCCTTCCGACTGCTCCAGACGCTCCAGCAGGAGGGCCTCGTCGACCGCGTGGACACGAACTACGTGCTCGGCTGGGAGCTGGCGCGGCTGGGACGCCGGGCCGACCCGGCCGCCGGTCTGGTCGCGCACGCCCAACCGCTGCTCCAGGAACTGGCCGACGCCGTCAACGAGTCCGTGACGCTGTCCGTCCCCAACCTCGAGGGCGGGCTCGACCTCGTCGCCGAGGCGGCCGGCTCCCACGTCCTGGGGGCGCTGGCCCGCAACATGGTGGGACAGCGCTACCCGCTGCACGCCAGCTCCACCGGGAAGGTCATGCTGGCCGAGCGCTCCCCCGAACGGCTCCGGGCAGAGCTGCCCGAGACGCTGCCCGCCTACACGCCCTTCACCATCACCGACCGCGAGGCCCTGCTCACGGAGCTCGGCCAGGTCCGTGAGCAGGGCTACGCGATCATCGACAACGAGCTCGAACCGGAGCTGCTCTCGCTGTCGCGCCCGGTCCGCGACAGGAGCGGCACCCTCATCGCGATCCTCACCCTCAACGGGCCCAGGACGCGCTTCACCCGCAGCCGGATCCCGAGCGGCCTGCAGGAGATGCAGAAGACGATCGACCGGCTGACCGAGCTGCTCTGGGGCGGACCGAGCTTCTGAGTGCCGGTCAGCCGGCGATCGCGGCGGCGACCCAGTCGCGGAACTCGCCGATGTGGTGCTCGCTGGGCACCAGGACGCCGCCGTTCGCGTAGGCCCGGGAGGACATCGCCGGCTGGCAGCGCTCGCAGGCGTCGAAGTCCTGCTGGTTCACGCGGTGGAACAACTCGACCGAGCGGTCCAGGTCGCGGCCGCTGTCCAGGACCTCCTGCGGGTAGAGCCAGTCGCACTCGACGATCGTCCGGTCGGCGGCCACCGGGTACATCCGGTGGAAGATCACGTGGTCGGGCACCAGGTTGATGAAGACCTGCGGGTTCACGGTGATCGCGTAGTAGCGGCGGTCGTGGTCGGCGTCGACCCCGGGGATGGTCTCGAAGCCGGCGCTGCCGTCGACGGTGAAGCCGCTGACGTCCTCCCCGAACGCGGCCCCGTGGCCCACGTAGTACTGCGCGGCGTAGCCGTCGGCGAACTCCGGGAGCACCTCGGTGAGCTCCGGGTGGATCGTCGCGCAGTGGTAGCACTCCATGAAGTTCTCGACGATCAGCTTCCAGTTGGCCTTGACGTCGTAGGTGATCCGACGGCCGACCGCGAGCGTGTCGATCGCCCACTTGTCGATCGCGCCCGGGTCGCCGAGGCGGGCGGTCACCGCGGCCTCGACGGTGTCGGCGAAGGACGGCGGCTGCTCGGCGAGGCAGATCCAGATCGTGCCGAGCCACTCCCGCAGGTGGACCGTGTGGAGGCCGTACTCGTCGCGGTTGACGTCGGCCATCGAGTTCAGGTTCGGGGCCGCGATCAGCGCGCCGTCGAGGCCGTAGGTCCAGGCGTGGTACGGACACTGGATCTTGTTGCGCAGCGAGCCCTCGGGCTCGACGCAGAGCTGGGCGCCGCGGTGCCGGCAGACGTTGAGGAAGGCCCGCACGCCGCCGTCCCGCCCGCGGACGAGCAGCACGCTCTCGCCGCCGACCTCGACCTTCCGGAAGCTGCCGGGCTTGGCGAGGTCGCTGCTGCGCGCGGCGGCGAACCAGTTGGCCTGGAAGATGCGGGACTGCTCGAGCTCGAAGACGGCGGGGTCGGTGTAGTGCGAACCGGGCAGGGTCGGGATCAGGCTGGTGGTGGACTGCTGTCCAGGGATCTCGACGGTGCTCACTGGGGTCCTTTCACAGGTGGCGGGCGGCGGGTCGGTGTGCGGGCGGGTCGGTGTGCGGCGGGTCGTGTGCAGCGGGTCAGCTGGCGGCGGCGAGACGGCTGCCGAGCTGGCGGCGCATCCGGCCGAACGAGCGGGCGCGGTCGACGCCGAGCGCGGCGACCGGGTTCCCGGCGGGATCGAGGTACACGGCGAGGAAGTCGGCCGCCGCGGGATCGCCCTCGGCGATCTCGACGCGGCAGTCCGGCGTGCGGTGGCCGGCGAACTGGATCCGGTGCCCGTACTGGTCGGACCAGAAGTAGGGCACCTCGTGGTGCGGCGCCGGCGTGTGCACCCGGCCGAGCAGGGCGGCGACGGCACCGACCGGCTGCTGCACCGCGTTGGTCCAGTGCTCCAGCCGCATCGTGGAGCCGGTGTAGCCGCGGTGCGCGTTCGCGCAGTCCCCGACCGCCACGACGCCGGGGACCGAGGTCGCGCCCTGCGCGTCCGTGGCCACCCCGTCGTCGAGCACGACGCCCGCCCCGGCCAGCCACTCGACGTTGGGGATCGCCCCGATCCCGACCACGACGACGTCGGCGGGGAGCTCCCGCCCGTCGGTCAGCCGGACGGCGGTGACGCGCGGCGACCCGACGATCTCCGCGACCCCGCACCCGGTGTGCAGCCGGACGCCGGCGGCGGCGTGCAGCCCCGCGCAGACCAGGCCCATCTCCGTGCCGAGCGGACGCTCCAGCGGGACCGCGGCGGCCTCGACGACCTCGACCTCGGCGCCCAGGCCCACGGCGGTCGAGGCGATCTCGGAACCGATGAAGCCGGCACCGACCACGACCAGCCGCACGCCCGGGGCCAGGTCGGCCCCCAGCGCGAGGGCGTCGTCCAGGCTGCGCAGCGTGTGCACGCCGGCCGGCACGGTCCCCGGCAGGGGCCGGGCCCGGGCGCCGGTGGCCAGCACGACACCGTCGGTGGTGATGCGCTCCCCGTCGTCGAGCACGACGGTGCGCTCGGCCGCGTCGAGCCCGGTCGCCCGGCGGCCCAGCCGCCACTCGGCGGCCAGCTCGGCGTCCTCCGGTGTCGTCAGCGCGAGGTCCTCGGCCGACAGGGCCCCGGCCAGGAACTCCTTGGACAGCGGTGGCCGGTCGTAGGGCGCGTGCGTCTCGTCCCCGACCACCACGATCCGGCCGTCGAAGCCCTGGTCGCGCAACGCCCGGGTGGCGGCGAGCCCGGCGAGCGAGGCCCCGACGACGGTGATGGCGCGCATCAGGCGGACTCCCCCGCACCCACGGCGACCGGGACGCCGGCCCGGGCCTCGGCCTCGACACCCACCGTCTCCTCGACCCAGACGTGGCCGTCGGCGAGGACCACCCGGTGCGTCCGGACGGCCTTCTTCGCCGGCGGCCCGCTGGGCCGGCCGGTGCGGAGGTCGAAGCAGGCCGCGTGCAGCGGGCACTCGACCGCGCAGCCGTCGACCCAGCCGTCGGACAGCGAGGCGTCCTGGTGGGTGCACGTGTCGTCGATCGCGTAGAGGGTGCCCTCGACGTGGAAGACCGCGATGGCCACCTCGCCCTGCACCCGGACGGCCTCCCCGTCGGGGATGTCCGCGACCGTGCCGACATAGATCATGCTCGCTCCTGTTGCTTATTGCGGAACTCGCCATGCGATTCGCAACGGAGGATGCGGTGGTGCACGCTACGTCGTCAACAGACGACGACCGGTTCGTCGGCAACGAGTTTCGGAGTTGCAGCATGTGCAACAACGACGAGGAGCGGCCCGAGCAGACCGCCGGGACCCGCTCCGCCTCCCAGGCCGTCGATCGCGCGCTGTCGATCCTTCCGCTGCTCGCGCGGCACGGCCCGTCCGGCGCCACCGAACTCGCGCGGGAACTGGGGGTCCACAAGTCCACGGTGTCGCGCCTGCTCGCCGTGCTCGAGAAGCACCGGCTCGTCGAGCCCGCCGGCGGCCGCGGCAAGTACCGGCTCGGCTTCGGCATCGTGCGCCTGGCCGGCGCGACCGCGGCGCAGCTCGACATCGCCGCGGAGAGCAGGCCGGTCTGCGCCCGGCTGGCGGCCGAGCTGTCGGGCACCGTGAGCGTCAGCGTGCTCGAGGGCGGGTACGCGACCGTGGTCGCGCAGGAGCCGCCGACCGACCGGAACTGGATCGGCATGCGCTCGCCGCTGCACGCGACCGCCGCCGGCAAGGTCCTGCTCGCGAGCTTCGGCTTCGAGGCCCTGCAGGACGCGCTCGACCGGCCGCGGCAGCGCTTCACGGACCGGACCGTGGTCGCCCGCGGCGCCCTGCTCGCCGAGCTGACCCGGGTCCGCGACCGGGGCTGGGCGGTGACGCAGGGGGAGTTCGAGGCCGACCTCGACGCGGTCGCCGTGCCCCTGCGCGGCGGGAGCGGGCAGATCGCCGGCGCCCTCAGCGTGTCCGCCCGGGGCGGCCTGCTCGGCCCCGCCGACTTCCGGTCCGTCGCGGCGGCGCTGACCCGCGGAGCCGACGCGATCTTCGCCCGCCTGCAACACCTGAGCAGCCCCTGATCCGGGCGGGGAGGGGGTTGACGTGGTGTGACACACCTCTTACGGTCAACAGATATATCAGTTCTTCGATCACGACCGAGGGTGCTCATGACCCGTCACCACCGCTCCACGTCGCAGGTCCGGCGGCTCGGAGAGGGGACACGAGCGGCGACCCCGGGGACCGCCTCGTGACCGTCGGCCCGCCCGCCATCGAGCGGGAGCACACGGTCCGCCGCGCCACCCTGGCGGCCGCGGTGGGCAACGTCGCCGAGTGGTACGACTTCGGGATCTACTCCTACCTGGCCGCCGTCGCGCTGGACCGGGTGTTCTTCCCCGACGCGGGCCCCTGGGCCCCGGTCTTCACCCTCGGCACCTTCGCCGCGGCCTTCCTGGTCCGTCCGCTGGGCGGGGTGGTGTTCGGGCCGCTCGGCGACCGGATCGGGCGCACCAGGGTGCTCGCGGCGACCGTGATCATGATGGCGGTCGCGACGGTGGCGCTCGGCCTGGTCCCGGGGTACGCGAGCATCGGCGTCGCCGCCCCGCTGATCGTGCTGGTGATCCGCATGCTGCAGGGCTTCTCGGTGGGCGGCGAGTACACCGGCGCCCTGACCCTGGTCGCCGAGTACGCCCCCGACCGGCGCCGGGGCTTCTTCGGCAGCTGGCTGGAGTTCGGCACCCTCGTCGGCTACACGCTCGGCGCCGGCACCTCGGCGGTCCTGGTCGCCCTGCTGTCCGAGGACGACCTGCTCTCCTGGGGCTGGCGGCTGCCGTTCATGCTGGCGCTCCCCCTCGGGATCACCGGCATCTTCCTCCGGCTGCGCCTGGAGGAGACACCGGCCTTCCGGCAGCTCCTGGAGCGCTCGCCGGCGATCTCGACCATGTCGCCCCGGCGGGCCTTCCAGATCCTCGTCCGGCGCTACCGCCGGGCGGCGATGGTCGCCGCAGGCCTCGTCGTCGCCTGGAACGTCACCAACTACGTCCTCACCAACTACGTGCCGACCTATCTGACGCGCACGCTGCCGGACTTCGGCGAGAGCGGGACGAGCGAGACGGTGACCACCACGATGCAGGTCGCCGTGATGGTGCTGATGCTGTGCGTGATCCTCGGGGTGGGCCGGATGAGCGACCGGATCGGCCGCAAGCCCATCCTCTTCGTCGGCAGCACGGCGCTCGTGGTCCTCGGGCTGCCCTCGGTGTGGCTGCTCCGGCAGGGCCCGGCCGGCCAGGTCGCCGGTCTCCTCATCATGGGCGGCGCGTTGCTCTGCTTCGCCGCGGTGGCCCCGTCGACGCTCCCGGCGCTCTTCCCGACCCTGATCCGCTACGGGAGCCTGGCGATCATCTTCAACGTCGCGGTCTCCGCCGTGGCCGGCACGGCGCCGACGGCGATCGGCGCCGCCGTGGCCGTCACCGGCAACCTCGACTGGCCCGGCTACTACCTCGTCGGCGCGGGAGTGGTCGGTCTGGTCAGCACGTGGTTCCTGCGCGAGCCGGCCGGGCGGGCCCTCGCCGGTGCCGCACCGCTGCAGTCCAGCGCCGATCTCCCCGCACCCGTCCTGTCGCCCGACGGGGTGCCGCTCGAGAACCCCTCCCGGTCGGGGCCGTGACCGCGGTCCGACCGGGAGCCGTCCACCACAGATTGGAAGTGTTGACGTTGGCGCAGAAGGTCAACGGCGTGGTCGCCCTCGCCAAGGGGCAGCCGGTCTCCGTCGAGACGATCCTCGTCCCGGACCCCGGTCCCGCCGAGGCGGTCGTGCAGGTCCAGGCGTGCGGGGTCTGCCACACCGACCTGCACTACCGGGAGGGCGGGATCACCGACGAGTTCCCGTTCCTGCTCGGCCACGAGGCCGCCGGGATCGTCGAGAGCGTGGGCGAGGGCGTCACCGACGTCGCGCCCGGCGACTTCGTCGTCCTCAACTGGCGCGCCGTGTGCGGGCAGTGCCGCGCGTGCCGCAAGGGCAGGCCGCAGTACTGCTTCGACACCCACAACGCCCGGCAGAAGATGACCCTCGCCGACGGCACTGAACTCTCCCCCGCCCTGGGCATCGGCGCCTTCGCCGAGAAGACCCTCGTCGCCGCAGGCCAGTGCACCAAGGTCGACCCCGCCGCCACGCCGCAGGTCGCCGGCCTGCTCGGCTGCGGCGTCATGGCCGGCCTCGGCGCGGCCATCAACACCGGCGGCGTGGGCCGCGGCGACTCCATCGCCGTCATCGGCTGCGGCGGAGTCGGGGACGCCGCCATCGCCGGGGCCACCCTCGCCGGTGCGACCACGATCATCGCGGTCGACACCGACGACCGGAAGCTCGACTGGGCCCGCGAGTTCGGCGCCACCCACACCGTCAACGCCAGGAAGACCGACGCCGTGGAGGCGATCAAGGAGGCCACCGGCGGGTTCGGCGCGGACGTCGTGGTCGACGCGGTCGGCCGCCCCGAGACCTGGAAGCAGGCCTTCTTCGCCCGCGACCTGGCCGGCACCGTCGTGCTCGTCGGGGTCCCGACCCCGGACCTGGTCGCCCCGGAGATCCCGCTGATCGAGTACTTCGGCCGCGGCGGCGCGCTCAAGTCCTCCTGGTACGGCGACTGCCTGCCCTCCCGCGACTTCCCGATGCTGGTCGACCTGTACCTGCAGGGCCGGCTGCCGCTGGAGAGGTTCGTGACCGAGGAGATCGGCCTCGACGACATCGAGACCGCCTTCGAGAAGATGCACCACGGCGATGTCCTCCGTTCGGTGGCCGTCCTCTGATCCCCGGCTCCGGGCCCGGCGGCTCCCCCGCCGCCGGTCCCGAGGGTCCCTACCTCGAGAAGTGGACCGCTCGCGGTCACCGAACCCCGGACGGCGGTGGCCGCCGCGCCGATCGTCGCCGGCCACGGGGGTTGCGCCGACCGGCCGGACCTGCGGGCCGAATTCGACGAGCCCCTTGACGCACGCCGCACGCGGCCGACACTCGGACAGCACGGCGCCCACAGGACATCGCTGCGGACGTCGGGACGTTCCTCGCCCACTCCTCACGACCTGCACGTGCACGTACCCCGTCACCGTCCCGCGACACGAGGTGACCACGGTGCCGTGGCGCCGCGGGGGCGGCTCGACGAGACCCGCCCGAACCCGAACGCGCACCGCACCATCTCCGACGAAGGGAACGCAGCGATGACAGTCAAGGAACCCACCACGGGCCGGGATCCGGCCACCGGGCCGGGCCCGGAGGACACCGACGGTGTCGTGACGACGACCGGGTCGGGAGCTGCCGACCGTCGGCAGCCGACCGACCGCGTCGTCTTCGGCGTCTCGGCCGTGCTCGTCGTGGCCTTCATCGTGTGGGGCATCGCCGGCACCCAGAGCCTCTCCACCGTCTCCAGTGCGGTGCTGTCCGGGATCATGAGCATGGGCGGCTGGTTCTTCATCCTCGCCGCCAGCGGGTTCGTGGTGTTCGCCCTCTGGCTGGCCGTGAGCCGCTTCGGCCGGATCCCGCTCGGCTGCGACGGCGAGCGGCCGGAGTTCCGCACCAGCTCGTGGGTCGCGATGATGTTCTCCGCGGGCATGGGCATCGGCCTGATGTTCTTCGGCGTGGCCGAGCCGCTGTCCTTCTTCACCTCGCCGCCACCGGGCACCGCAGTGCCCGGCACGCCGCAGGCGCTCGACGTGGCGATGGCGACCACGCTGTTCCACTGGACCCTGCACCCGTGGTCGATCTACGCCGTCGTCGGGCTCGCGATCGCCTACGGCACCTTCCGCCGGGGCCGCTGTCAGCTGATCTCCAGGGCCTTCGCCCCGCTGCTCGGGACCCGGCGCACGGAGGGTCCGCTCGGCAAGGCGATCGACATCTTCGCGATCTTCGCGACCCTGTTCGGATCCGCGGCCTCGCTGGGGCTGGGTGCGCTGCAGATCGGCGGCGGCATCGCCGCGCTCGGCTGGATGAACAACCCGGGCACGGGCCTGCTCGTCGGCATCATCGTGGTGCTGACCATCGCGTTCATCGCCTCCGCGGTCAGCGGCGTGGCCAAGGGCATCCAGTACCTCAGCAACATCAACATGGTGCTCGCCGCCATCCTGGCGTTCTTCG